>CAZBZW010000006.1:4154-14559 GCA_964496535.1 uncultured Candidatus Peribacteria bacterium | reverse complement strand
GCTCAGTCAACAAGAGTTCGTAAAACTCTGGCCCAGCGCCGATGAAAGAGAGCTCCATTTGGCTTTCATCTCTCATCCCGATTTACACTTTCACGGCAACACTCTCAAAACCGAACCTTTTTGGTACGCCCATCCATGGACAGATTCTGAAGTTTTTTCGAAGATTCAAAATATGGTGAAAGAGTTGAGAAAAAGCCGAGAAGTGACCAACTTCGCAAAAGCCATGTTGCCTCTCATTCGTATTTCAAAAGAGCTCAAAATCACCCCCAGCGGTGTCGCTCTATTTGAATGGCGCGATGTGAATCCTCGCACTCTCAAAGATAAAATTTTGTTCATTTTCCGCCAAGAAGCGAAATCCATGCATTTTGCCAAAATGGCCGACCGTGTGAAAGCCGCTGGATTCGACTCCAAACGCGTGAACCCTCAAGCAGTTCACAACGAGTTGATTCGCAACGATGAATTTGTGTTGATGGGCCGAGGTCTCTACGCACTTCGTGAATGGGGCTATGAATCAGGCACTGTCGGCCAAGTCATCGAAAGAATCCTCAGCGACGGTAAAGCTCGCACCCGTGAAGAAGTCACTCGCGAAGTTTTAAAATGCCGTCAGGTTAAAACCGTAACGATTCATCTCAATCTCAAAAACAACCCAAAGATTGAACGTGTGGGGCGCGATCACTATCAGCTCAAGAAGCAATAATCAGACTGAAGAAGCCCACAGTCAGAATGGCAAAAAAAGCCAATAGGACCTGGCGTGCAACTTTGGCATGACCGAACAGGAGTACGATACTTCCCTTCGAAAGAGTGTTTGCGACCAAAGCCACAAAAACAGCACGCTCTGCCAATTCAATTTTAACCTGATCGGTCAGTGACCATGTGGCCATCGAAAGACTGATGGCATCCACATCGACCAAACCTGAAATACCTGCCGCCACCATCACTCCAGAATCACCAAATTTTTCCTGTAAAAAGCGCGCCGCCACCAACAATACTGCGAAAAATACGGCGAATTGAAAAGCACGATTCAGTTGAAAGGGGCTAGAGAAAGGCAGTTTTTCCATATGCAATTCGGCCTCTCGTTGAGCGCGAGGGCGAACATACAGAAAAAGGGCAATTCCGATGCCCAAAAGCCCCATCGAACCCAGACTTGGAAGCAGTTCGCGAGCCAAGGGCGGGTTCACTAGGGCTAACTCCAAAAGCACTCTAAAAAACATCGCGGACGAAGCAAGGATAATGCCCATCGCCAAGAGCGGTCGAGCTCGAGTTAAGGTGCGGCTGAGCGAAGCAAAACTGATACTGACGGCTGTCGACGAGGTCAGACCACCCAAAAATCCCACCAAGCCCAAACCTCGTTTCAAGCCAAGCCACTTCACCCCCAAATAGCTCACAAACGAAATACTCGAGATCAAAACAACCATCAGCCAAATCGAATACGGATTCCAAACCCCCCAGGGGCCCATCGCCGTGTTTGGCAGAAGTGGACCTAAAACCAAAACCACACCTAAAAATTTGAGTGTTTCGTAAAGTTCCTCTTTTTCAACGCCATGCGCAAAGGCATGAATCGCTGTTTTGAAATACAAAATTCCTACAATAATAAGAGCGATTCCACTGGCCACCACACTTTCACCCATCGCCACTAAAATTCCCAGCAGATAAGCGAACAGAGCCGCGATTTCGGTTGTACCCCCCGTGGTGCGCTGAACCAAGGCAGTAGCTACATACGACGCAAGGATCAACGCAAAAAAACCGGACGTCATCACTGAGAAAAGCGCGCTATCTCCAAGAAAAGTCCATGCCAAAAAGGCGAAAACAGAAATCAGCGGAAGCGTGCGGATGCCTCCAAATTCGTGAAGGCCTTCAATTTCGTGAGATCGTTCGCGTTCCAGCCCAATCAAGCCACCCAAAAGCAACGTGAGCGCAAGCTGTTGAACAAAGACCAAAGAAAGCGACATGGGTGTGGAGTTCGAGCAAAGGATAACATCTTTACTTTTGAGTGTCATCGGCTAAAATACGCAGGCGTAAATTCTGTGGGCAAGTGGCGGAATGGTAGACGCGCTAGTCTGAGGGGCTAGTCCTGTTATCAGGGTGGAGGTTCAAGTCCTCTCTTGCTCACCACACTCAAAACAAAAAAGCGCCTTCTCGACCCTGAGAAAGCGCTTTTAGACGTGAGTGAATTGAGCGAACTAGTAAACGATATTCAGGCGACTCACACCTCGATTGGGAAAGTTCGGGTGATTGCTTGAAATGAATCGATTCTCTCCGCTAGCCATACCTTCTCCTGAAATGTCATCATGAACATTTTGAACATCAAAATAGATTTCAATTGGATGAGCCAAGCCCAAATCGTAATTAGCCAAGTCAACCTTCAAGTAAATTGAGGTGAGCTGATTGGCAGGAAGAATGTAATCGACGTTGTTGAATCTGATCGATCCATCAAAATGAACTGATTCAGGCCCTGCAATTGAAGCTCCATTGATGTCTACAAGCTGAACAGAGTTGATCACGTCTTGAACATCGATGCCTGCATCGCTTCCCCAGTGACCCACCATATCTCCATCCGCATCAATATTGGTCACAAAACGAATGTCTTTAAGTGCAATGTCCTCGACCTGACTTCCACGAAATGTGAAACCGGTTGGAGTGACGTAACCTTGATCGTAGTCTGCATAATGGACTCCAAAAGTATCAGAAGAAACTCGAAGTCGATCCCCTTGAGGTCCAGCTACGGCATTGGCCAAAGGAGCGGCAGAGGTCAAAAGTGCAAGTGTTAAAAATGAACCGAGTAGCCTTTTCATATAAAATGATGAAGAAATAAAACTCACGTCATCTACAACGCCTCCACTCAAATTAAGTTACGAAAATCATCAAAAATGGAAATCAACTTGAAGACTCGAAGGTCAATAGGTAGGATAACGCAAGTTCAGGGCGCTTAGCTCAGCTGGTTAGAGCACCTCGTTTACACCGAGGGGGTCGCGGGTTCGAATCCCTCAGCGCCCACCAAAATTCCTTCATTCAAACGGAGGGGGACAACTTCCTTTCCGTTCTCATTTCGGGCGATTAGCTCAGTTGGTTAGCGCGCACGATTCACATTCGTGAGGTCGATGGTTCGAATCCGTTATCGCCCACCATTTCTAGTTCGAGACGACGACGAAGGTTACATGGTCGCCAATTATCAAACCCCGAACCGCAGCGATGGTTTCGTCTGGGGTTTTTGCACCTAGAACGGCTATGACGGGCGCACCCTCTGGAATATAAACCGACTCTAGAATAAGACGACGAACGGCCGCAAGATCATCTGAACCGGAATCGGACAAGACGGTGGCTTCCGCTACTGGTGACTGCCTATTTCCAGTTTCAGCCTTCATATAAAATTTCTCTTTTTCCCGTCCATCCAATCCGAAGCCTAGCATGACCGCGCCTTGTGGAATATTTAAATCTGAAATTGGTGAGAATGATGATGTTTCCATGATGTATTTGGTTAAAATTGATTATAAAAAAACCTCCGGGATAAATACTTCCCAGAGGCATGTGATTGAGTCGATTGGCTTTTTAGCAACAACAGCAACAGCACACCTTTGAGAAGGCGTGTGTACAACAATTCTTGTAAGTTGTGTGCGCTGTATTCATGAAAAACATGTTATCTAATGATTTTTCATTTTGCAAGAAAAGCGATGGGTCACTGAACAGCGTCTTCCTTCCTCTCCTCCAACTTCACTTTGATTTGCAGGGTTTCGCCCTTTCGCCAAACCTCTAAAATCACTTCGTCGCCCACCGCCGATTGAGCCAAGGCATTTTGAAGAGTGTAGCCATCTTTAAGCTCAACACCGTTGACCGAAAGAATCACATCTTGTGATTTCAGACCGGCTTTTTCGGCAGAACTTCCGGGTGCCACTGCAGGCTGATTTTCACCTTCGCCCTCCACCACCAACGCTCCGTAGACCTTGTCCAGCCCCAGACGATCTTTGATTTCAGGGGTCACCATTTGAAAGCGAACTCCTAAAAATGGCCGTGCGATGTGGCCCAATTTTTCATACGAGTTCAACACCAACTGAATATCTTTAGCAGGAATTGCAAAACCAATCCCTTGAGCCCCGCTGTTCACGGCCGAATTCATTCCCACCACTTCCCCCTTCAAGTCCACCAGCGGGCCCCCACTGTTACCTGGATTGATCGCCGCATCAGTTTGCAATAAGTCGACCAAACTTTCAGCGCTCATGCCTGGCCCCCCTGCTGAAACTTGCCGGTTTTTGGCTGAAATGATTCCAGCGGTGGAAGTGTTTTCAAACTCCCCCAATGCATAGCCAATGGCCATCACCGGCTCACCGACTTGCAAAACATCGGAGTCTGCAAACTTCAAAATGGGCAAACTTGCGGGCTTGGCCTCGTCGTCAATCTGAATCAATGCAATATCGTTCAAGGGATCGCGATCCAAAACCGTTGCGCTCAATTCCGTTCCATCCTGCAAAATGACGACATATTCGGCCTCTTCATCTAAAACCACATGCTTATTGGTCACAACCAAGCCATCACTTCGAACGATGAAGCCCGAACCACTGCTCACCGTCGAAAAACCATTTTCATCAGCCGGAGGAGGCGTCATTTGAAATGGAAATCCAGCAAAAGGCGATTGTTTGTAAAACTCAGAAAGATCTTTTTTGGCTACAATGCTCACCACTGAAGGTGCGGCCATCTTATAGGCAGAAACAAAGCTGGAATCGCTCCATTCCAAAGCAGGCGCTGAAACTTCAGGAACCGCATTTCGATTCAAAACATAATTGCTGGCAAACCCCCCTAAAAATCCTCCAATTAAAGAGGTCGAAACGAGCATCGAAATGATTTTTTTGTCATTCATATGAAAACGTTAGGTGACAAAAATTCTAGCAAAAAAGCGTGCTTTACAAAAGTCCGCAGACACCTCAAACTGCTGGCGCACATGAAAGAATTGTTGCGTCACAAGTTCAAAGAAGCACGCTGTTCGATCTCAAAAGAAGAGCGAGAACGGCAGAGTCAAATCATACTCAAAAAACTACAAAATTTAGACGCATTCAAAGCCGCTCAAACCATTGCGGTCTATCTGTCGAAAGAGGATGAGGTCGACACGCACGCGCTCCTCACTGAATTGTGGAGCAGTTCGAAAACCGTGCTCGCACCCCGCACCGAAGGCGTGGATGTTCACCTGCAAATCATCACTCAAGAGGCAGATTTGGAACTCGGAAATTTCGACATTTTAGAGCCCAAAAAAGACTGTCACACCGTCGACCCAGAAGCCGTTGATCTGATTCTAGTGCCCGGCGTTGCCTTCACTCAAAACGGTGCGCGACTCGGTCACGGAAAAGGTCATTACGATCGCTTGCTTGCGCAGACTTCAGCCATTAAAGTGGGCTTGGCCTTCACCGAGCAAATAGCAGAAACATTGCCGCAAGAAGCGCACGACATTCCTCTCAATTTCATTCTCACCCCTTAACGCTCTTCCCCATGTACCCACACATGCAAGCTCAAGATCCGGCCATTTACGATGCGATCATGAAAGAACGTGAGCGTCAGTCGAAAGAACTCGAACTGATTGCCTCTGAAAACTATGTCTCACCCGCCGTCTTAGAGGCCATGGGGAGCATTTTGACCAACAAATATTCGGAAGGCTACCCAGGCAAGCGCTATTACGGAGGTCAACAGAATATCGATACCGTTGAGACTTTGGCCATCAATCGAGCCAAAGAATTATTTGGAGCTGAGCACGCCAATGTGCAAGCCTTATCAGGCTCACCCGCCAACGCCGCCGTCTACATGGCCTTTTTGAAACCCGGCGATAAGGTTTTGGGAATGAGTCTCGATCACGGAGGTCACCTATCTCACGGTCACCCTGTCAATTTTAGCGGAGTTTTGTACAACTTTGTGCGCTACGGAGTCGAAAAAAACGGACGCATCGACATGAACAAAGTGCGAGAAATTGCCTTGGCCGAACGACCCAAAATGATTGTGGCCGGTTTTTCAGCCTACTCACGCAATATGGATTGGAAAGCCTTCAAAGAAATTGCCGATGAAGTGGGAGCCATCACGTTTGCCGACATCGCTCACATTGCCGGACTCATTGCTGGAGGCCAAATCGACTCCCCCGTTCCTTTCTTTGATGTGGTTTCAAGCACCACCCACAAAACATTGCGAGGACCTCGAGGTGCTTTGATTCTATGCAAAGCGGCTCACGCCAAGGCCATCGACCGAGCGATTTTCCCTGGAATGCAAGGGGGGCCTCACGATCACATCAATGCTGGCAAGGCCATCGCATTTAAAGAAGCGCTTCAACCTGAATTCAAAGACTACGCTCGCCAAGTCATCGTCAATGCTCAAACTCTTGCCGCTGAACTCATGAAGCGCGGTTACAAAATCGTTTCAGATGGAACTGACAATCATTTGATGCTCATCGACATGATGCAGTCCAAAAACATGAGCGGCAAAGAAGCTGAACTCGCACTCGAACAGGCCGGAATGTCATGTAACAAAAACATGGTGCCCTTCGACACTCGAACGCCATTTGACCCCTCAGGAATTCGCGTCGGAACGCCCGCCGTCACTACACGAGGCTTCAAAGAGGCAGAAATCATTCAACTTGCCGAGTGGATGGACCGAGCGATTCAAAACACTCAAAATCCAGACGCTCTGCTTGCAATCAAGTCAGAAATTGAAACGCTCTGCGCTCGCTTCCCTGTTCCTGGAATCGAAAATTAGGCTCCCCGCCCAAGAAGAAAAAATAATCACAACAAGGGCATAAGGACAGAAAAGAATAAGGCGAATCATGCATGAGCCTTATTCTGCTTCAAGCCCTTATTGTGATTATTTCTTTTTCAGCACTAAAACGGTGATGTCGTCGCGATGTTCCAGGCCTCCAATGAAGTCAATCACATCCGACAAAATTGCGTTCTTGATGGCTTCGGCCGTGTATAGATCTTTGGCCGCACTCAGAATCAATTTTTTGAGGCGATCGAGACCGTACTCTTCCCCAGCAGGATTTCGCGCCTCAGGAATTCCATCGCTGTAGACCACAAACACGTCATTAGTCTCGAGCGGAATTTCTTTGACTTCAAGCAAAGGAGAAACATTGTTCACCATGCCCAAAGCAATGCCCTTCAAACGGTGTTCTTCGGCGGTTCGCGCTCGATCTGAATACAAAATTGCGGGAGGATGCCCTGCGCTCAAATAATTCAGCTTCGAGTTTTTCTCGTCCCAAATCAAAAGGGCCAAGGTCATGAACAAGCGATCGACGGTTTTGTCGCGCAACACATCATTGAGACGTTCCGCCAAAATCAAAAGATTCGGCTCAGCCCGCATCGAATACAAAAGTGCATTTGCCACTGACGACAAAATTCCAGCTGGAACTCCATGACCCGTCACGTCACCCAAGTAGGCCAAATATCGACCGTCAGGCATCGGAATATAATCAAATGCATCTCCACCAATTTCAGAAGCTGGGATCAAGCCACCCGTCAAATCAAGCCCGGGCAAAATCAATTTATCTTTGGGCAAAAGCTCAATCTGAATCTGAGCCGCCAAGTCTAATTCCTTTTGCACGCGCTCCTTATACTTCATGGCTTGAGTCGATTTTTCGAGCGTTTCGGCCATCGAGTTGAACGTCTCGGCCAAAACCCCCACTTCATCTCGAGTTCTCACAGGAACGCGGGCGGAAAATTCTCCACTGCCAATTTTCAAAACTCCCGCCTTCAACTGTTCAAGCGGATTCGTGATCGAAACCGAGAACATATAGGCCATCGCCAGAGTCACAAAAAGGCCAAAGCCCGCAACGCCCGCAATTTGTCTGCGAGCCGCACTCAAACGCTGAGTCATGCCGTCGTAAGAAACCTCATAGAGCACCGCATGGCTTGAATTCGAAGGCATCATCACATTCATAATACGATCTGTCGACGACGGAGCAGCCACCGGGTCTTCATTGAAATTCACATATGAAAAATGCTCATCCGGATTCACCACCACATAAATCACGCGGCCATCTTCCAAACGCAACGACATTTTGTTCGACTGGGCGCGATCCAAATCTTCCTCATTGCCAATCACACGGTCCGGCCCGGCATAACGAGCCGTCACTTCGGTTTTTGAATCGTACAAGATGGCTCCATTGAATTCTAAAATTTGCAAACTTTTGATTTCAGAAGAACCTGAAAGCAATCGAGATAATTCACGGCGAAACGGCAAAAATTGTCCGCTTTCCAAAAAATTCACCTCATCTTTCAAAATGGCATCCACCGAATAACGAGCAAAACCTTGCGCAGAATCTGAAATATCTTTCGAGAGTTCTTTTTCTTTGGCATCCACCAAAAAGAAGCCCAGCCCCAAGAATAAAACAATCGTGAGAGTTCCAAAGGCGGAGATGAATTTGGTTTTGAGAGAGAAGCGCATAAAATTCGATCCCTCTATTCTAACAGATTACCGAGAATTTCTGAAGCTAAAATCTGGCTGTCGAGGCGAGGCTCCCACTGAATTTCGGGTCGCACCGCATACAAACCCTGAGCCTCAAAGAGCGGCAGAATCACATGATCGTTCAAAATCAGGTCTTGTGCCTGGTGCAAAAGGTCAACACGTTCATCAGGGTCAAAATTCACTCGAGCTTGGTCCAAAAGTACATCCACCTGCGGATTTGAGTAGTTCATGCCATTGAACGCGCCAAAACTTCCCACCCGACTGTGAGCCGTCGATTCCATGAAATCGGCCATATCACCCAAATCGTATTTCCAGCCAAAAAAGTAAAGATCGGGCTCCCCCGACAAAATCTTATTTTCGTATTCATCGATGGGGAAAAATGACAAAGTTCCCGAAAAACCTGCCTCTTGAAGGTCGGTCAAAATCAAATCACCCAATGATTCCAGACCTTCGGGCAGGTAAACTTTCAGGTGCGGCAAATCAGAACGTCCTTTTAAAACCCCCAATGCCAAAGCCAAACCTGTTTCGGGCGCTTCAAAATCGGGGTTGTAGCCCAAAAGCCCCGTGGTCGCGAGTTGATGCGTCGGCTGAAGATAGCCCGAACCCAAACTGCGGCTGTAGTCATTATCAAGAGCCAAAGTGATGGCGCGACGGATCTCAGCATCGGGCAGGTGGGCCACATTCAGCATCAACGAGCTCAATTCAAGCCCGGGGTAACTCACCACTTCAGAAGGCGCCTGAACCTGCTCGGCAAACTGAGGAGGTAAATTTCCCAACAACTGCACCTCGCCATTTTGAAATTCTAAAAATCGCTGGGCTGGGTCCTCAACAAAACGGAGGCTTAAATTTTTGAAGAATGGCAAAGGCCCCCAATATCCGTCGTAGCGTTCCAGTTCATAGCCCGAATCGGTGAATTTCGTGAGACGATACGGCCCCGTTCCCATCGGAATTTCGAACGTCGCATAATCTTTCGGGAAAATCAGCACATTCGAAAGTTTTTGCAACAACAGCGGATCGGCCTCGCGCGTGACCAAATGGACCCTCTCTTCTCTCGGAGTGCTCACTGACTCGATGCTCGCCAACAACGGGGCCATTTCAGACTCCCCAGCGCGAGCCAAATTCAAAGAATAAACCACATCTTCGGCCGTCAACGCACGGCCATCATGAAAGGTCACGCCCTTTCTAAGGCGTAATTCCCAAGTGGTGTCATCCAAACGCCCCCACGAAACCGCCAAGGCCGTGCGCAAATTGAACTCGGCATCGAGCGACAACAAGGGCTCGTAAATCTGTGTCAAAAGCCGCCGATTTTGAGCGGAATAACTGAGCGGCGAAAGTGAAGTGGGGCTTTCGGCAAACGAAATATTCAAAGGGCCCTCAAAATATTTTGGCGCACTACCCAAACAAGAACTCAGCAAAAGAGCCAGTAAAATTAGGGCCGAATTGAAGCGTGGCGCAAACATCTTTCGTATCTTAACCGAGAACCCAACAAAAAACTATGAAAACTCCACCTGACCACACACCTATCATTCAAAAAACGCAATAAAAGAAAGAAATGGATCGAATCACGCATGAGATTCATTTCGCTTCCAGTTTTTGATGATAGATAGGGGTGGTTCTTAACTATCCTTCTGTAGAACCGCAAGAAACGCAGCTTGAGGCACTTCCACGCGACCGAACATTTTCATGCGCTTTTTACCTTCTTTTTGCTTGTTCAAAAGCTTGTCTTTGCGAGATCGATCCCCTCCATACAAATAGCCAGTCACATCTTTGCGGAAGGCCGAAATTGTTTCACGCGCCACGATTTTAGCCCCAATTGAAGCCTGAATCGGAATTTCAAACTGCGCTTTGGGAATGATTTCTTTCAAGCGCTTGGCCACCACTCCCCCATGATGCGCCGCCTGACTGCGATGAATGATCACCGACAAGGCTTCCACCATTTCGTGATGCACCAAAATATCAAGCTTCACCAAATCTCCCACAC
>CAZBZW010000006.1:0-4144 GCA_964496535.1 uncultured Candidatus Peribacteria bacterium | reverse complement strand
AAAGTCCAAACGCACCAAATCACCCGCACGGAATTCTAAAAATTCATAACTCATCGAGGCATAACCTGAACTCAAACTTTTCAGTTGATCGTAAAAATCGACCACAATCGAGGCCATGGGCAATTCGTAAATCAAATTCACGCGAGTTTCATCAAGATATTGCATGTTTTTATTAATGCCTCGACGCTCATTGAGAAGCTTCATCACCGCGCCCAAATAGTCTGCGGGCAAAAGAACTTCGATTTTGACCCAAGGCTCCAAAATATTTTGCACATAATTCATTTCAGGCAACTGCGAGGGGTTCGAAATCGTGATCAACTCGCCATCGGTTTTCTGAACCTGGTACGACACACTCGGAGCGGTCACAATCAAGTTGAGGCCGTATTCACGTTCGAGTCGTTCTTGCACGATATCCAAGTGCAAAAGTCCCAAAAATCCACATCGGAAGCCATGCCCCAAGGCCCCTGATTGTTCGGGCTCAAAGGTGAGCGCCGAATCGTTCAACGACAACTTTTCAAGCGCATCGCGCAAGAGTGGATAATCATCATTTTCAACACAAAACACTCCGGCAAACACAAAGGGAACCACGCGTTTATACCCCGGAACCGGAGTCGCCGTAGGGTCGTCCTTGGGTTGGCCCGGTGCGGGTCGCCACACGGTATCACCCACACGGGCATCCGCCACCGATTTCATTCCCGTCACCATGTAACCGACCTCCCCCGCATGCAGTTCATCGGTCGCCAAATATCGAGGCTTGAAACAGCCCACTTCAATCACCTCAGTTTCAGCCCGAGTGTTTAAAAATTTAACCTTATCACCACGCTTCAAAGAGCCTTGCATCAGACGCACATACGCCACAATGCCTTTATAAGTGTCGTAAACTGAATCAAAAACCAGCGCTTTGGTCTGGCCATTTTCAGCCAAAACCTTGGGCGCCGGAACCGTTTCGATCACGCGCTCCAAAACCTTCTCAACGTTGGTCCCCTCTTTAGCCGAAATGGCAATGATTTCAGATCGTGGAATGCCCAAGGCATGCTCAATTTCAAGCGAGCGCCGTTCCACTTCCGATGCCGGCAAGTCGATCTTATTCAAAACTGGAATGATGGTCAGATTATGCTCGAGGGCCATGTAACAATTGGCCAAAGTCTGAGCCTTAATACCTTGAGTTGCATCCACCACCAAAATCGCACCTTCACAGGCGGCCAGCGACCGCGAAACTTCATAACTGAAATCCACGTGCCCTGGAGTATCGATCAAATTGAGCTGATAGTCCTCACCCTTATACTTCCAATTCATGCGCACCGGCTGAAGCTTGATCGTGATGCCTCGCTCCTGCTCCAACTCCATCGTGTCGAGCATTTGCCCGTGTTTCATTTCACGCGCCGTCAAAGTACCGGTCACCTCTAAAAAACGGTCGGCCAAGGTCGATTTTCCGTGATCGATATGCGCGATGATGCAAAAATTTCGTATCTGTTTCATACGAGATGCAGTTTAACGAACTTCTCCTTCAGCTCAAAGGGGATCGAGAGGTTACCAGATTGTCGGATCGCTATCGTCAGAATCATCAGCCTGCCAAGCATAACCTGGACTCTTTCTGTCATTAAGGCAGACTTTGGTCGCATAAGTCGCATACATTCTATCGGTAGGGGAAATTTCAAGAGCGCGAACATCTCCATGCCCATCTTGATCTTCGTCCCTGTAAACCGTGCAAGAAGCCCCTGCCTGAAAGTCACCAAAAAGAGTGTGGTAAACGACTGAATGTGAGTTCTCACAGTTGATAGAAAAAGAATTGGATCGTTGGAGGGTGCATATGTCACCAAGAGATACCGAGGTTGTTGTGGTAGGTTGAAAGTTTTTGATTGGTCCCAAATAAGGGGATGATGCAAATTTTGCACTCACACGGTCGACATTGAATCCTGTGACAAACCCAGCAACAAGAAGAGCTAAAACTAGAATGGAAGAGGCTTTTTTCATAAAAAATCAAATTTTAAGCAGGCCGAAAGGTATCATCGGGAATCTGGAAGATCAAGATGTTTGAAAAATCCGCAATTTTCAGGTATAATAGCCAGATTCACACCATGCAATACAAAATTCCTCAAAACGTTCAGATCGAAGATAAGATCGTGGGACCCCTCACGCTCAAGCAATTGGCGATCGTCGGCGTTGGTGGTGGATTCACCTACGCGCTTTATACTTACCTGGCCAAACGCTACTACATCGAAGTCTGGCTTCCAGCCATTTTGCCCTCCACCCTACTCACCCTGGCCATCGCCTTTTTAAAGATCAACGGAATCTCATTCGGACCTTGGGTGCTCTACGCGATCGAATTCATTGCCAACCCTCGAAAACGCATTTTTCAGATGGGAGCGGCCGACCATTACGCAAGTCAATTTGCAAAACCCACAGAAACAGTGAAAACTGAAACCGTCGAGCCCACCCTCAACACGCATGATCGCATTCAAAAAATCGGTGAAATTTCAAAAATTCTTGACCAACAAGTATGAGTTTTCTTTTTAAAGACTCCGTCAAAGCCGGCAACAAAAACAAACGGCAAAGCACCCAGATTCATCTGAAAATTGCCGAAATCCACGATGATACCGTCATTCTTAAAAACGGGGGTGTTCGTGCCGTGCTCAAAACCTCGAGTGTGAACCTCAACCTCAAGTCTGAAGAAGAGCAAAACGCCGTCATGTACTCCTATCAAAGCTTTCTCAACAGCTTGGAGTTCCCCATTCAAATTGTGGTGCGCAGTAAAAAACTCGACCTCGACGCCTACATCGAAAAACTCAAAAAAATCGCCGTCAAACAGGCCAATTCTCTTCTGCAAAAGCAAACATTTGAATACATCGAATACGTGAGTCGCCTTGTGGAATACGCCGACATCATGGAAAAAGAGTTTTACGTCGTGGTGCCGCAAGACCCGTTCGGTCAAGACTCCAAAGGATTGTGGCGCTCGTTCAAGGAGTACATCTTTCCTGAAGACAGCGTGAGTAAAATCAAAGAACGACAACGTCAATTCACCGAACTCAAAAAGAAACTGCAAGACCGTGTGAACGTGATTCGATCCGGCCTTGAGGGTTGCGGACTTCGAGTCAACCCACTTGACACTCAAGAATTGATCGAACTATTCTATCAAACCTATAATCCGCAAAGTTCACGGGTTCAAAAAGTTACCGATGCCAACGACCACGCTCTCGAGCTGGACGCCGAACGCATCACCGAACCTCAAACTGCAGAAATACCTAAGGTTGGATGATGGAAGTCGCAGAAGCACCGGGATCGGAAAAAGAAGAAAGGCTGAAAGAAATTAGGAAAAAGGCCAAACTCGCTTATCATGAGTTCGACATCAATCGCCCTCCTTTCTCGTACGAAAATCGAGAACTTTACGAGCCTGAATGCATGTACGACGAGGCTCGAGAGGATGAGGTTTTTAAAATGGAAAAGGAGGTCTTCGAAGAGGTCCCAAAAATTCCACAACCTACAAATCCAAAATTGCTCAAAGCCTATCAGGCACTCAAAGAAGCAGAGAGTAAATTTGACCGCTCAATCATCACTGTTCGAGCTCAAGTTCAAACGAAAGTGAGAAAAGCCACTGGGGGCAACGTCGCAATCAAGACGGCCCCCACTTTTGCAAATGATTCGAGTCGAAAAAAGCTGATGGAAAATAAAAATTATTACCTACAAGCTCTAAAATGTTATTGCGACGTCGCAAAGCGGGTTCATGCTGAAGACGGCAACATGGCGGAAGCCCAAAAAATGGAGGATTTGTTCCAAAAGACAGATACAATCTACATCGCTCACACCACTTACGCGGTGATTCGCAGTCTGGTTCATCATGAAGTCGATGACCCTGAAGTTTTTCGAGAAGATGAAAGTCTAACCGTTCAGCATCTGTACACAACATCGATTCACACCATGAATCGCTATTTAAAAAAGATCAAAGAAACGAGTGACCCAGAGAAAAAAAGAGTCTGGTGGACCAAAATGAAAGAAGACCTCTGCACAATGCTACTTCACGACTGGAAGGAAGATTTAAAGCACATCACGCCCGAAGACATATTCGTAACCCTCACTAGACTGACAGGAAGTGAGACTCAACTTCAATCACTGTTTAGAAATAAGGAACTGCCTCAAGAGAACAGTG
>CAZBZW010000005.1:22554-23882 GCA_964496535.1 uncultured Candidatus Peribacteria bacterium | reverse complement strand
TGAACAGTGCGGACTCAGAGGTTTGCAGGTTGGTGGAGCGAAGGTTTCGGAGCAGCACGCGAATTTTTTAATGAATGCGGGCGGGGCAACGAGTGAAGATTTTTTAGAGTTGTCGCGACGAATTGAGACAGCGGTTTTTGAAAAGTTTGGTGTGAAATTGGAGCGAGAAATCGTGTTTGTACCCGCTGAGGTTTAGGGGTATGATGCTCGAGAATTAACCTCCACACCATGACGCTTTCTACGACTTTAAATTCTCGACTGACTCGAGAGATTGCAATTTTTGTCGGACTTTTGTCCGTCGCACTTTTGGCCAATCTTTTCATCTCAGATCTTTCGTTTGCCACTTCTCTCATCAACCCTGATGACAACATTGAAGCGGTCGCCAACGCAACCGGTGGTGAAAGTGATGCTCGTTCCATCGCTAAGACTATTTTGAACTACTTCCTCGGATTCCTCGGGTTCATTGCAACCGTGATGATCATTTACGGAGGTGTTCTCTATGTGACTTCAGCCGGAAACGAAGACAATGCCGGAAAAGCCAAGACCATCTTGATGCACGCCGCGATCGGTATCATCTTGATTCTCGTTTCATTCGCCCTCGTGAATACCATCTTGCAAGCTGGTGGCGGCGGAGGCGCTGTGAACAATTCAGCTCCAGTGATTGTGAATCCGTAAGTTTCACCAAGAATTCTTTTCAGTACTTGAAGCGAAAAACCCTTCATCACGATGAAGGGTTTTTCTTTCTAGTCGTTACAGTACTGAAAGGAATTCTTGGTGAACTCGGTGGAGGAGGCAATGGCTTTTTTTTGAGCGTCCACATTGAGAATCACAGCACGAGGCGTGATTTCTGAAATGTCCTTCCAGTCGAAAATGCGCTCGTCCCAAGTCCATGCCAAAAAGTGTTTGGCGGTGTGAATTTTGAGCACTTGATTGAAATCAGGGCTGAGTTCGACATCGCAGACGCGGCCGAGTTTTTGATGGGAGCGCGAGAGCACGAGTTTGCCCAAAATACTACAATGTGTGAGGCCGAGCTCTTCGAGACGCCAGAAATCCAAAAGAGGAATGAGGGCGTCTTCGTTCTGCACTTCAATGACGTGGTGCGTTTCTTGCGCGAGATCCATGGGGGCGATTCCCTGACCCCATCCGACGGCAAAGGCGATGACTTGGCCGTTTTCTGGGTTTAAAAAAAGAGAGCGAGCACGACCCAAGGAGTGGCCTTCGGGATCGGTGAGGGTTTTGTCACTGATTTGTGAGAAGAGGTGGTGCATGGAATGAGGCTCGGGGCGGCGCTTTCTATTTTAGCGGTTTTGAGGTATAATGAGGAGATT
>CAZBZW010000005.1:8364-22544 GCA_964496535.1 uncultured Candidatus Peribacteria bacterium | reverse complement strand
CCAAAATCATTCTCGAATTGACCACTTCTTTAGAACGTTTTCTAGGGAAAGACAGGGCTGCTTTGATTCGAGTTCAGGCTGAAAAAATGGATTCCACGCAACTTGAGACCTTAAAACAATCTCTTGAAGCAATTCAAGTCACCTTGTCTCAACGAGAAAAGAAAAATCGTGAGACGCTCTCTCTCGCGAAAGGAACTTTGAAGCACGGTCAAAACACTCAAGTGTTGTCGGCTATGCATCAAGATGAAACTCATGAGCGTGAAGCGGAAAGCTTGACGGCAAGTGACTTGCTCGATTCTTTAACTTCTAAATAAATGCCAATAGAATTACCTCCCAGCAAAGTAGATTTACTCAATCAGATGGCTGATGAGGCCAGTGTAAACCGTGAATTTACTGAGAAAGATCTACAAGACTTAAAGCAGATAGATGCGCAGTTGTACGATCGAACACAGCAAGCTCTGGAAGAGTTATTGACTCCTGTTGAGGCACAACCTCTTAAGCCGGAGGGTTATGACGACTTTAAGAGCTATGAGAAATCCCTCAAAGAAATGGGCGCGTATTTTGGTGAACCAAATCCAGACGAATGGCTGAATGAACTTTACAACACTCCTTCGAGTGTTAAGACCACGTACTCTAAAAATTTAGTTTGGTTTGGAGATAAGGTTCTTCCTAACACAAATGCCTCGGAGGCAGACCGATGGGTGGCAGTTTTCGATTTTTATCGAGATCACTATGATCAGAGCCGCGACTATGAACAAAAGCTGGAACAATACGAAAGTGATTATGATCGTGGCCTTCGCATCTCTTTGGATTTGAAAAATCATGTCAAAAAAATAGATGAACTTTTGAGTAGTGGAACCTCCTATGAGCCCACCGAAAAAGAAATGCTTACGGCTTTAGGCATGCTTGAGCCTGTACCCTTAGAAGCACAATCTGCTCCCAAAATTCCTGTGCGCGCCACTCGAACTCCTTCATCTGAAGTTGCGGCTGCACCGGCTCATGTGGAGGCTCCTCGAACTGGAGTGCGAGCGGAGGCCGTGGAGCATCCTGAAGCAGTCACTACCGGCAACTTGAAAGATGGGCTCACGTTCACGGCCGAAAAAGGCAGTGATGCGGAGCGACGCGTGCGCATTGAAGACATCGTGAAGGGGGAAGATCGCAAGAGCGTTTTGACCTCCACGCGGTATGAAGGCAAGGAGTTTAAATATGATGCGGCCCGAGATTCGTTTTACGAAAGTGCGGGTGACGGGAAGTTTAGCGATCAACGTTTGGTGATTTTGAGCGGAGATGTGATCAAGAAAAAAGAAGTATCTGTGGCGACTGAACCTGTTGTTGAGGCACCGAAAGAGCCTGCTTCGACTCAACCTGCGAAGGTAGAACCTGTTGCGGATGCTCCTGCGGTGAGCCCTGAGCCTACTCCAGAACCTACTGAAACTGTTGTAGTGGAGCCCGAAAAAACTCCTGAAAAACCTGCCGACTCTGTCTCGATTCCATTTGAACAGTTACCCGCGAAGACTCGTGAATTCACTCGTTCCTTATTTGGACTCAACAGAAGTTTACTTGAGGCAAGCGACCGCACCGAAGACTTGCAGAGTTTTAGCGACAAGCTTCAGAAGGCTTTGTCTGATAAATATGGTGTGCAAGGAGCCGATTTTGATTTGATTGAAGCGCCCACTCCTTGGCTTAAAAAAGCTGGAGAAGGCTTTGAAGCTCGCGCCAAATTGGACTTTGCAATTTTGGATTCTAAAGGAGTTCAAGTGAAGCGTGTTTCGTTTGAGGCTGACGGAAAGGGTGAATTTAGAAAAGGTGCGCAAAATGAGGCTTTGAAGACGGTGTTTGCTCAAATTTGGGATGCGAATAATAAGGGAAGAGAAACTCGATATTTCAATGGAGCGAAGGTGAGTTGACCTTTGTGAAGTCCGCACCTATACTCCTGCTGTTTTTCGGCGGGGTTTAGCGCAGTTGGCTAGCGCGCCTGGTTTGGGACCAGGAGGTCACTGGTTCGAGCCCAGTAACCCCGACCATCCTTGCCTATGAATTGGATCTCTATTCTTATGACGGTCGGCGGGCTCTGCCTGTTTGAGACGATCAGCAGTATCGACAACGCGATCATCAACGCCGAGGTTTTGCGCACCATGGGTGCCAAAGCACGACGATGGTTTTTGTTGTGGGGCATCTTCATCGCAGTCTTTTTGGTGCGAGGTCTTTTACCCTGGCTGATTGTGTGGGCCACCGTGCCTTCACTCGGTTTTATCGGCTCTCTTACCGCGACGTTCAGTAGTGATCCAGCAGTGCTGGAGGCTGTCGAGAAATCGGCGCCCATTTTGCTGGCCGGAGGAGGTGTGTTCTTGGTCTTTTTGTTCTTTCACTGGCTCTTTTTGGAACCTAAAAACTATGGGCTGAAAGGAGAGAAATTTTTTCATGAACAAGGTGTTTGGTTTTATGCCGTGGTGTCGATTTTGTTGGCTGGAATTGTGTGGTTTGCCTTGCAGGTGAATCCAGTGATGGCGTTTGGAGCGGTGGTGGGTTCGAGTGCGTTTTTCATCACTCACGGATTTAAAGAAAATGCTGAACAGCAAGAAAAACTCATGCTGAATGGACAAGGTGGATTGTCGGACATGAGTAAAATTCTGTATTTAGAAGTCATCGATGCCACATTTTCGATCGATGGAGTGTTGGGGGCGTTTGCATTCACGCTTTCAGTCCCTTTGATTTTGTTGGGAAATGGATTGGGAGCGATTGTGGTGCGACAGATCACCATGGGGAATGTGGAGCGCATTAAGAAATATGCCTACCTCAAAAATGGCGCGATGTACTCCATTTTGTTCCTGGGATCCATCATGTTGGCTCACGCCTTTGGAGCGCATGTTCCGGAATGGATTTCGCCCCTGTTGACGTTTGGAACGGTCGGCTACTTTTTTATTAAATCGAGAAGAGAGATGCTTGTTTCTTAACGAGCTCATACCAATCTTTGTAGCCTTCGGAACCCGGATGAAAGAAATCGGCTGAATAATATTTGGGTGGGTTTTGGAAGTAGGGGTCATCGGTGTGACTGCGAAACATGTCGATATAGTGGATTTTTGGGTCGGTAATATTGCGAAGATAGATTTCGCGAACGGCAAGAGTGCGGCGGCGGAAAAACCAGCGAGTGGGCCATGGGAGCAGACGTGATGTGCCGACATTGCCTCCATGAAAAATGATGATTTGATCGGCCTGGGGGGTGGCGAGAGTGAGGACTTTTTGAAGATCGGTTTCGACTTGAGCAAGAGGGGTGCGATTCACAATGTCGTTGCCTCCGATTTGCAAAATGAGAAGGTCGACGTGGGTGTTTGCAGGCAGTTTTTGAAGCTCGACGATGAGACCGGCGAGACGAAGGCCTGAGATTGCCAAGTTGGTGATTTGGGCATCAGGAAAATCAGCTCCAAGATATCCTGCGACCGATTCCGAGGGTGTAGCGGCTCCAACCCCGACAGCGGAACTGTCACCCATGACCAGCACGGTATGGGTGGGGTTTTCAGGCGATTGTTCGTAGGCTTTCGTGATTTCGACTTGAGCCACGCCAATTTTAATGAGGCGCTGGGTGATCAAGTATTGAATTCCACAGTAAATCAGAAGGGCGGCGAGAAGAATGAGGAGGAGTTTGAGGAACATCTGAGTTGAATTAAAGTCGGCCCAAAATGGCGTAGGCCTTTTCGAGCATGGCGGCTTCTTCATGCGGAGTTTCGTGGTCGTAACCGAGCAAGTGAAGGAGGCCGTGCGTGAAGAGAAAACGAAGCTCCTCTTCGGTCGATTGATGAAGTTCGGCGGCCTGACGTTCGGCCGTTTCGAGTGAAATCACAAGCTGGCCCAAACTGCCGTTCATGTGCACCGGAAACGAAAGTACGTCGGTGGGCTTATCTTTGTCACGATACTCTTTGTTGAGCTTTTGAATTTCGATGTCATCGGTGAGCCAGAGTTCGACGGTTTTAAAATCTTTCAGCTCAGAAATGAGTTTTTGAGCGCGGGTGAGAAGGTCGTTCCAGAGTGTGGGCTCAATTGTTTTCTTTGAGCCATTTTGGAAAATCAAACGCATATTGATTCAGTAAATCCCACTCATCTTCCTGCATTTCCCAATAAGGGTAAAGAGCAATGCCAGCTAGATTTTTGTGATGAGTGAGTATGTTGCTGGCTCCCATATGGTAGCCCTGAAGGCCGGTTTTTAAATTCTCGGCATCGGGGTTGAGGGAGGGCCCATCGACGTAAACGGGCAAGCCGATGCGCAGACGTGTTTCGGGCGGAAGAATTCGACTGACATGCGAGGTCTGAATGGCCACCCAAGCGCGATAGAGTTTCGGGTCGCTGAGGCGCGTGTCGTAAGTCATGATCACAATTTCATCGGTATATTTGGCCACAGCACGCACTTGCTCAGAAGACCAATAGCTCTCGATGTTGACGTCGAGAAGGCGCGCCACGCTTTGTGAAAGCCAGTGGGGTTGCCATTCGTCGGTGGCAACTGAAATGAAAAGATCGGGGTCTTTTGCGCGCAATTCTTCGAGGAGTTGGACAAAAGCCGTGTCGTCTCGTCGCACGGGCTCAATATCGATGTGCACTCCATCAAAACCGGCGGCTTTCATTTTGAGTGCTGAGTCTACGAAATGGGCGCGCACGGTGGCGTCATCGAGATCAATTTGAGAGCGAATTTGACCCATCCAGGCCAAATTTTGAGTGGGCAATTCGGCGAGAGGCGGAACTTGAAGAGGTGGAAGCTCGCCGAGGGCGTCGACCGGACCAACATGAAAATAAAGTGCATCGATGGGGGCGGTCTTGAGACGTTCTTTGAGCTGATCCCACTCGGGGCTGGGACCGTTCATTAGTGCATGAGGAAGCCAAAAAGCAGTGGATGAATTTTGTGGCTGATTTGGCAAGCGAATGCCCAGCAGAGTCAGCCAGGCGATCAGCAGAAAAATGCCTAAGGCCAGAAGAATAAAAAAATGAAATTTGGCAAGATGTTTCACCGTTCTAGTTTAGCAAAAGTAGTGGTCAAAGTGGACAAGTTTTGATAGGTTTCGAGTGGACACGTTAGACCCTCCTCTTACACACCACGCCCCATGACTTTACTCAGCCCTAAATTCACATTATCTCGCCAAGAAGCTTCCGAGATTTTGGAAATTTCCACTCGCACTTTGGATCGCTACATTCGTTCTCGCAAATTCACCGCACGCAAAAAAGGCGGTACGATTTTGTTGAACGAAGAAGAAGTCCAGAATTTTAAAATTGCAAAATTTCAAACTTTGCATGGATCTTCTCCACGCGTGGAAGGGCGAGCTCACCGTCATATCGACAGTGAGGCTAAGGTGAATATGGAGGCGTTGATGGATGGAGAAACAGGTGAAATTGAAGAGGCAGTCGCACCGGTGACCGAGCGCAATGTGGCGGCTCACGGAGTTCGTGAACAAGTGTTTGAAGAATTGTACGATGGATCTCGAAAGGAAGTGCGTGAGTATCAAAACAAATTGGAAGCGGTGAACTACCGTTTGGGCCAGCTTGAAGTTCAACTCAAACACTCGGTTCCAGTTTTGGAATATCAAGAAAAAAGCGCGGCACTGAAAGATCAAGAAGTGCTTGTGGAGGGCAAAATCAAACGCCAAGAAGAGACCATCAGCTCACTCGAAGAAGAAGTGAAAACCGAACGTATCAACAAAAATATCTATATCGGTTTGGTATTCGGTCTTTTGGCCCTCCAGCCTATCCTTTGGATGCTCTTACAAAGCTAAAGCCGTTTCTGAATCAGGCTCATGAGCACACCCAGCATGATGAATCCTGCAAAGGCTTGAATGCTGGTGAGTATTTTTGCAATGGGGACGATGGGAGTGATGTCGCCAAAACCCACAGTGGTGAGTGTGATGGTTGAGAAATAGAAGTAATCTAAGAAATGCGCGTTTTCGGGAATCATACGAAGCTCGTTCGGCAATGTGGAATCGATCCCCATGTGCAAGACAGCCGTGAGAATCAAAAAGGCGATGGTGGTTTTGGCCCAACGCCCTAAAGAAGTTCCGAAGTCAGAGGTGAGCTCGAAGAAGGATAGTTTGAAGTGAGTGAGGTAATGTTGGCGAAAGATAGCTTCTTGTTTTTTGAATTGCATGCGGCGGCGCAGGGTGGCCATTTCGCGCGACTTGAAGTCGTGATTGCGATAAAAATAGCTCAATGAGCCGTAACAACGCTTCATAAGGTGATAGAATCCAGCTTCTTCGTCCCAGGACGTGTCTTTTTCCTTGAGCTTGATTTGCTGAAAGGCTTTTTGAAAGTGTGCGTCCATCTTCGAGAAATACTCGATGCAGTCGCGATTTTCATAGATCAAGTGACCTCTGAGACAGACGATGAGTAAATAGTAATATGTGAGCCCCAAACCTTGATGGTCGTCGGAACTTAAGGTTTTGAGATGTTCTTCAAATATGGGCTTGAGTTCAGAAAGTGGGTTGAAGCCTCCGCTTTCTTCAATTTTCTGAATGGCTGACTCGAAGTTCATTTTTGTTTTTTGAGAATTCTTGAATCTTTACATTATAGCAGTTTTCAGGTTGAATCTCAAGGCTATGACTGTGGATCGTTTTGTTTTCGAGGGCTTTGAAGCCGATTTGGCGCAGGGTGTCTTTTCGTTTCATTATCAAGTGGGAGATTTGGGGCGCTTCACGGAGCGATTGACTCTGCCCTTTTTGCCTGATTCCTGGCCATCGAAGAAAGTCTTGGATCGCCTACTCTTTCAGGTCCATTTGGCGCTGGGGGTGAGTTATTATAAGACATTTTGTCCGCGCGAAATTGTGATTGAAAATGGCGAATTGACGGAGGATCAGGCGGAATTTTGGCGGCTGTTTTACGAGCGAGGTTTGGGCGAGTTTTTTTATAAAAATCAGGTGGATTTTCGCGGTTTGATTCGATTTGAAGGGAAGGGGAAGGCGATGGAGTTGATCGAGTGGCCCACAGAAGACAAGGCACTGGTCTTGTTCTCAGGTGGCAAGGATTCCATTGTGAGTGTGGAAAAGTTGAAAAAAGTCGGCGTTCCAATGGACTTGCTGGTGGTGGGCAATGCGGAACCGGTACGACGTGTGACAGAATTGACCGGAGAACGTGTTTTGAATGTGAAACGTGAGTTGGACCCTCGTATGGAAGAATTGAACCGTTTGGGCATGAATGGGCATGTGCCCTTGGTGGGTATTTTGTCGTGGATTGCAGTTTTAAGTTCGGCGATCTACGGATATCGGTGGATCGTGCTATCGAACGAGTCGAGTGCGAGCGAAGGGAATGTGGAGTATTTGGGCATGCAGGTGAATCATCAGTATTCAAAAAGTTTAGAATTTGAAGAAAATTTGCAGAAATATCTGGCGAAATTTTTAGGACCTTCAGTGGGCTATTTCAGCCTTTTACGTGGAATGAATGAGGCCCAAATTGCACAAGAATTGGGGCGACATCCTGAATATTTTGCAGAATTTTCGAGCTGCAATCGTAATTTTAAATTGAGCGAACGACGCACTCGTTTGAGCTGGTGTGGAGAATGCCCCAAGTGTGCCTTTGTGTTTCTAACTTTGGCACCGTTTGTGGAGCGGGCACGACTCATTGAGATGTTCGGTTCGAACTTACTCGATCGCGAAGAGCTGTGGCCGATTTACGAAGAGTTGCTGGGATTGGCACGTAGTAAACCCTTTGAATGCGTGGGAACTCCCCGAGAATGTGGGGCATTGATGATGGAATTGAGCGCGCAAGATGCGTGGCGTGGCGATGCGTTGGTGCAACGATTTTCGATTTTGGCGTTGAATGTGGATGACCTGGCAACAATTTTAAACGAGACTCACTCTAATGCGATTCCTTCTGATTTTTTAACGAAATTATCATGAATATTTTAATCATCGGCATGGGTCGTGAAGGGCAGTCGTTGCAGGCATATTTGGCGCAACATCATGCCGATTGGGGCGTTTCGACGTGGGATCGACAGGACGGTGTGGCCTGCCCTGATTTGAATGGTTTTGATCGCATTTTTAAGTCGCCGGGCGTACCGTGGAATGAGGATTTGCGGGCGGTTTCGGATCGAGTGACCAGTGCGACTCAGCTGTTTTTTGATGAGCTGGATGGCTCAAATCGCGTGATTGCGGTGACGGGTTCGAAAGGAAAAAGCACCGTGAGCACGCTGATTTTCAAAAGTTTAGAAGCAGCTGGCGTGGATGCACTTTTGTTGGGAAACATCGGTCGCCCCATGCTGGATTTTGCCCATGTGAAAGCCAAAACTTTGGTGCTGGAACTGTCAAGTTTTCAACTGGAAGGCTTGCGATTTCGGCCGCACATTGCCGTGGTGACGAGTTTGTTCCCAGAACATCTCGATCGACATGGCGGGGAGGCAGGGTATTACGAAGCCAAAAGTTGGGTGACCCGAGGGCAAACGGCCGAGGATTTTTTGATTGTTCACGATCGCGAAACGATTGCGGCGAAGTGGGTGACGCAGGCTCAGCGCGTGCATCCTCAAGATTTTTTTGAAGGCTTGGAAGGCTTGATTCCGGTGAGTGACGTGCATATTCCGGGAGCTCACAATCGCGAAAATATTTTGCTCGTTTTGACTGTGATGAAGGTTTTGAATTTGCCTTATGTGGCGGTGACTCAGGCGTTGCAAACATTCACAGGCCTGCCTCATCGCTTGCAGTTTGTGCGGCGAGTTAATGACGTTGACTACATCGATGATGCGATCGCAACGAATCCTCCAGCGACCTTGGCCGCGCTGGAAGTTCATGGCGAACGAGTCGGCTGTCTATTTTTGGGAGGTGAAGATCCGGGTTGGGACTACGAACCTTTGATTCGGCGCTGTGCGGAATTGAAGATTCCGAACGTGGTTTTGTTTCCTGATACAGGCGTGGGAGCAAATGGGTTTGCCTCAGCCCCGATTTTTTGAAACTCGTTCAATGGAAGACGCCGTGAAATTTGCTCATGAAGTGTGCCAGCCAGGTCAGGTTGCGTTGCTGTCGTGTGCGGCGAAAAGCTTCACGGTTTGGAAGAACTACGAAGAAAAGGGGGATTTATTCGTGAAGGCAGTTCAAGCACTATGATCAATTGGCTCAAAAATTGGTGGCAGGGTAGGTATTGGCTTCTGGAGTACAATGACGCCTACGCCCTGGATGTTTATCTTTTGCCAGAACGCTATTACTCTCGAGCCTCGGCCGAACGAGCGGCGCGCAGATCTGCGAAAAAGGGCTGGCTGAGCCTGCCCGAAAAAGCCTTTGATTGGGTGAATGTGGTGGGGCCTTTTGAAGACCAGAAATGATTTAGCCGTGGAGTTTCAGCTATTCCTAAACCTCTACTCCCACTCGATTGTGGCGGGGGGTTTGTTGGTGAGGTCGAAAAGTACGGAAGAAATGCCGGGGATTTTGAGGATTTCGATGGCGAGCGCGCGAAGTTTTTCTGGGTCGAGGGCGGTGAAGTTCGCGGTCATCCCATTTTCAGAAGAGATGGGGCGTAAAATAATGGCTTCTTCGCCGCTTTGATTGAGATCGACAGGCACGAGCACGACAGGGAACTGCCATACAAGGTTTTGGGGGTCGAGGTCTCTAAGGGCTTGATTGACGAGGTCATCGGCTTCTTGAAGAGTGGCGATGCGATCGCGGGTGAGAGTGGTTTTGAGGACGTCGACCGTTTTGATAGACTCGCCATTTTTAAGGGCGATGGTGAACAACACTCGGTTGATGCGCTTGTCGGAGTTGGTCAGCATCACGGATTTTGATTTCAACGCCTCCCAGTCGATTTGTTTGGTTTGAGTGTCGATGAGCATCGGTTGGCGATAGGTGCGTTCGTCGCCTTGAACGCCCACACTTCGAAGCGGAAGTAGCCATGTGGAGCCAAGTTCAGTTTCGCCTTGGAATTCTTCTCCCACCGGACCTTCTCCACACAAACACCTCACCGCCAGGCCGGGGCCGGGGAAGGGGTGACGTTCGACAAATTCGGGGGCGAGACCAAGTTCGCGGCCGACGGCGCGGACTTCATCTTTATAAAGTTCTTTGACGGGCTCGATGATTTTGCCGGCTTCAATGAGCGCCTGAATTTCGGGCACGCGGTTGTGATGGGTTTTGATTTTGTCGGCGTGTTTGGTGCCTCCGCTTTCGATGGTGTCGGGGTAAATCGTGCCCTGGCCGAGCAGCCAGTGATCGGGGTCGAGATTGAGTTTTTGAGCGACGCGCGCTTGCACTCGCAAAAATGTGTCTCCGATGATTTTGCGTTTTTGTTCAGGCTCGACGACACCGGTGAGGGCCGTGAAAAATTCGTCGGAAGCATCTTCGACGTGAAGGCCGGGAATGCCGGCATCCTTCAAAAATTCTTGCATGTTTTTGGCTTCATCTTTGCGCATGAAGCCGGTGTCGACACAGAGGGCGTAGACACGGTCGGGGCCGAGGGCGCGTTCGAGCAGGGCGAAGGCCACGGTGGAATCGACTCCGCCGGAAACGAGCATGAAAACGTTGCGGTCTTTCACTTGGGCGCGAATTTCTTCTTCAGCCTGTTTGAGGAAGGTCTGCATGGACCACTCGCGTTTCACATCGGCGAGGTCGAGAAAACCGCGCAACATATCGAGGCCGAGCACGCTGTGTGTGACTTCGGGGTGAAATTGCAGGGTGAAGATTTTGCGAGAAAGATTTTGAGTCGCGGCGAGAGGATCATCAGCGGTGCGGCCCACAGCTTCAAAGCCTTCGGGCAGAGCCGTGACGGTGTCGAAATGGCTGGCGTAAACGGTGGTGGGACCGAGGGGCAAATACTTGAGCAGTGCGTCATTTTTGAGCACTTCAAATGGAGTGAGGCCGTATTCGCCGATCTGGCCTTTGGCAACGGTGCCTCCGAGCATTTTCAAAATCCATTGATGGCCATAGCAAACCCCGAGAATGGGCAAGCCAAGATCGAAAAGAGCGGGGTCGGCGGTGGGGGCTCCAGGTGCGTTGACGGAAGCAGGCCCGCCGGAAAGCACGAGGGCTTTGTATTTTCGCAGTTCTTCAATGGAAGTTTCGGGCTCGAGAATTTCAGTGTAAACCCCCAGTCTTCGAATTCGGTTCGCGAGCAAATGGGTGAGTTGAGATCCAAAATCGAGAACGGCGATTTTATCCATTATTCGGCGGGAGGATTAAGAACTTCTTCGGTTGGGGTTTCTTCGGTCAAAACTTCTTCGACAATCGGCGTGGGTGTTGTTTCTCCGTTCAGACGTTGCACCACGGTGAGGGTGCGAGGATTTTCTGAGATGATGTTGCCGTGCAGATCCTCAAGATTTTGAACCACCAATTCGTAACGTTCTTCGGGTTGGTCGGTCATGCCTGCGAAGGTCAAAATGACTTTGGCGCCATCTTGGCGAATGCTCTGAAGCGGAAGCTGGTCGGTCATCTCGCTGTTTTTCACGTTCATGTCGGTGAGAGCGTAACTTTCAAGATTGCGGGCGCTGGCTTGTGACAAGGGTTCATTGAAGAGCAGTGTGACTTCGTTGAGGGCGGTGATTTCGTGCGAAACCACTCGAGGTGGGTTGGTGTCGGGGGTCAGGCGGAACGACACGTTTTCGTCGGTGAGTAGATCGATATCGAGGTAGGCCAAATTTTCACGCACGTTGAAGTCAGATGAGTCGAAGCTCATGCCCTGAGGCGCTCGCACAAAAACACGGTAGTGGTCGGCCAAAGTGCCGGGCTGTTTTTGAATGTGAAGGGCGTAGAGTCCATCGTTCCAGACTGATTCGGGAAGTTGATATTCGTAGCTGAGCGTGAGGGTTTCGGACGGTTGAATTTTGACCATGTCGGCGAGCACATCGAAGAGATCGTTGGGCTCTTGCACGGTGCCTGATTTGATGATGTCGGATCCGAGCGGAATGAAACTGCGAATGTAGCCGGAATAAGGGCCCGAAAGCGGCGGGTTCACGATGCCTTGATGCGACATTTCTACAGTGAGTTTGCCTGTGACGATGGGGTTGCCGCGCAAATCCATTTGATCGGTGATAGTGATTTCGTAAGTGACTTCTTTGAAGAGATAGCGATTGGATTTCATGCCTCCGTAATTGCCTTCGTTCACGGCCAAAAAGTCGCCTTGGTCGGGCGAAACAAGGGCTCCATCCCAATTGCGTTTGGCAAATGAACTCTTCATGCCGCTTCGGTTGAAACTGGCGATGACGTGTTTTTCTTGCAGGCCGGTCAAAATCAGCTGCTTGAACGGGGTCCAATTCCAGGGTCGGTAGAGCGTGCGATTGAGTAGGGTTTTGGCGATGGTCGAAGCGCTGTCTTTACGAGTGGCGAGGGCGGCTTCGTCGTGATGATCGATGTCTGAAACCACGCTTGAAAGCGTTTCAAATAGGTTTTGTTGGGTCAGCGTGAGGTCATCGATTTTGAGCGGTTCGAAGAGGGCGAGCCAGTTTTCGAGAAAGGTGAAATCCACAGCAATCACGCCGTCGACACGCGCGTCGGGGTTTGTGAGTTTGTAAAATGTGATGAGGTCTTGCGCGGAACTCGGAAAGTCGGGGTTGAAGTTGGCGTCACGGAAGCTGTGGCCCTTGTAATTGGGATCTTTGAGCAAGGTTGCGAGCACGAGAGGCGGCTCGATGGTTTCGTGTTTGTCGATATCGCCGTAAACATCGTGAAACTCAATGCCTTTATAAAATCCACTTTGAAAACTCAGTTCGCCGTAAGTCGAAATGAAACCGCCGGTGGGGCGCAATTCGTAGTTGTTTTGAAAGAGCACAAGATAAGTGCGTGAACCGAATGGGAATCCGGCGAACCCAGGAGCACGGCCGAGCATGAAGCGGAAGTCGCCCAACCAAATCCACACTACAAAGAGCAGGAAGGCGCAAATGAGAGCGATGATTTTGGGTATTCTTCGGAATTTACTTTTGGGCGCGGGCGCGGCTTCGGTGCTTTTTCGGTAATCCTCTGGGCGAGGGCTGGCCGAGGAACTGTACTGCGATCTTCCGTAGTGGTAGTCCATATGCCGCTATGATAGTGGGCATTTGGGGTTTTGGGGAAGGGGAAAAATGGAGGAATTGAGCGGGAGTTTGGATGGGATTCTTGAGCGAGTTTGACATAAGTTTCGTTTTTGGTATTTTGAGCTACATTAAATTTTCTCTATGGAACAATTTGGCTTTCAGCATTCTAGAGAGAGCGCCGATTTTATCGGAGAAAAAGTGTCAGAAACAGGGCTTGCTATGCCTGAAATAGCGGTTGTTTTGGGTTCGGGCTTAAAAAGCTATGCGGAGCGTTACACGCATCCAGACAATCGTCTGGTGATCCCGACACATCAGATTCCCAACTTTCCAAAACCCCAACAGCAAGCTTCAGGCCATAATGGGGAGTTGATCATTGCCCCTATTGCAGAAGGTTCGAGCGAAACTGTGGCGATCTGGGCGGGACGAGTTCATTTTTACCAAAACCTTCTCCAAAAAATTGAGGGCAACTGGACGCGAATCACAGACCCAGAAGTCCGAAAGGCGGCAGTTGGTTTTTACGTCGCTATTTGTGCTCAGCTAGGAATTCAAGACATCCTCACTTCGAATGCCGTGGGATCTTCAGACTCCAGTCATCGTGTGGGTGACATCGTACGGGTTTCAGATCATATTATCGATGGAGATGATGATTTTGGAGTACCTGAGGAAGAGAGCTGGTTTGAAGAAAAAAAGAGGAAACTTTTGGCGGACGGCAAAGTATATGAGTATGGGAGTGCTGACTATTTCTACGGACAGGGCGGATTATATTCGGGTGAATTGGGTGCTTTGGCGAGCGGTGTTGCCGGTGAGCAAGGCTGGAAGTTGACGGAAGCTGTCCTGAATTGGCGTAGGGGTCGTGGTTACGAAACTCCTGCTTATACAAAATCTCGTCATGCAATGGGGGCAACCCTATTTGGAATGTCGACGGGGCCTGAAGCAGTTAAAGCTCGGTCGATCGGATTTAACAATGAGCCAGGTGGGCGCCATTTTGCTTCCTTTTCTTTGGTGACCAACGTGGCGCAATTGGAGGCCGATCAGAAGATAGATCATGGAGCGGTCAGTGCCGCCGGAAGGTCGAATGAAGGCAGCTTCAATCCTTTCATGCACGAACTTGTGGTGCGTCGTCGTGCAGAAAAAGCTGCATAGATGATTACAATCCCGCTACCTCCAAAAGTCTTTGCTGCACGAACTCTTTGGGTAAGGCGTCCAAGAACCAGCCGGCTTGAGGACCAGAATC
>CAZBZW010000005.1:0-8354 GCA_964496535.1 uncultured Candidatus Peribacteria bacterium | reverse complement strand
TTGCCAATGAGGGCCCAATAAATAGCTGAGAAGGCCTCGCGGGCTTCGAGAGGTGAAGCTTTGCGCGCGGTGTGAATGGCGGCGTGCATTTCTTCCGCACTGAGAGCGGGATTTTGCAAAAGTTTGACCACTTCTTTGAGGAAGTCTTTTTGATCGGCGGAGAGAGAGCGGGCTCCTTCGGGAATTTGATCGTATTGAACAGCGAATTTGGCGCTTTCTGAAGCGTGATTTTCAAGCCACAATCGAACATAGTGCAAGCGTTTTTCGAGCTCCTGGTGGTCGCGTGCGGTGAGGGGTGAGCCCTTCAATTTTTCAACTTCGGCTGCAATGTCTAGATGGGGAATTTGCGCCATGAAGGCGAGACGTGAAAAGCGGGGATGGTAGACATCCTCGGTTTGAGGAGTGATTTGAGCGTAGTGGTAGGCGCGTTGAAAGTCGGCCACGGGTTCCTCGACTCGTTTGAAATAGTGGTCGGCACATTCGTCGTAACGGTCGAAGAGGCGCGGAATGGTGTCGCCATCCGGATCAAAATCAATCGGTTGGTTGGGGCGCGAGCGAATCATTAAAAAGCGCAGGACTTCGGGCGGGAGCAGGGCAGCCACCTCGTGAGCTGTGGCGCCTTCTCCTTTTGATGAGCTCATTTTGGCGCCTCCGAACAAGAAAAATTCGTAAGGAATGTTGAAGGGCACTTCAGTGCCGAGCACTTCTTTGCAGATACGTTCGCCGATGTCGTGCGATCCGCCGGCGGTGCCGTGGTCTTTGCCCGAACCTTCCACGTCGACTTGGTAAACCGCCCATTTGGCAGGCCATTCGACCTTCCATGGCAATTTGCCTTTGCCCATGAAGGGCGCGATTTTGCCTTCGTAGCCACATCCTTGAGCCCATTTTACGAGGTGGGGTTCGCAACGGTAGCTGGCCAGTTCGCCGTCCCAACCGATAACTTTGGTGGTGCCCACTTTGCCGCATTGTTCACAAATAACCTGAAGTGGGTGCCAATCTTCAGGCTTTTCAGATCCGCTGACTTCTTTGTAAATTTGGCGAATTTCTTTTTCTTTTTGCATGACTTTTCGAATCCAGGGGTCGTAGGCTCCTGATTCGTATTGTTCGCTGGCTGAGGAGTAATTCACGTCAAAACCCAACGAGTCGATGACGGCTGAAAATTCTTGTCCAAAATAATCGGCGAAGTTTTTGGCTTTGCCGTCGGGGGAAGGCACGTTTTTGAGTGGTTTACCCATGTGAGGTTTGAATTCTTCGGCGTCCAGGTAAACCGGAAGACCATCCATGGGGTCGATATCGTTGAGCTCGTAAATGAATTGAGCTTTTTTGCCGCGTTCCTTGAGCGCTTGGGCAACCACGCCGTGAATCACGACTCCTCGAAGGGAACCGACGTGAACACGGCCTGAAAGCGTTTTTTCATCGCGCACGATCAGCGCGTCTTTTTCAGGATGCGCCTGAATGATTTCGTCGGCAATTTCGTCAACCCAGAACATGAAAATGAGTTTTAAGTGTGAGAATTGTACTAGAACACCGCCTCCATTGGAATATTGCCGTGAGAAGGCTGACGAGTGTCGACATCGAAGAAGCGCATTTGCTCTTTTTTGAACATGAGTTCGACACGGCCAGTGTTACCGTGACGGTGTTTGCGCACATAAATATCGGTGAGGCCTTGGCGAGAGCTGTCTTCCTCGTAATAATCTTCACGATACATCATGAGCACGACATCGGCATCCTGCTCGATGGCTCCAGATTCACGCAGATCGGAGAGTTGAGGAATTTTATCGGTGCGCGATTCAACGGCACGCGAGAGTTGTGAAAGGGCGAGCACCGGCACATGCAGTTCACGACCGAGCTGTTTGAGCGAACGTGAGATTTCTGAAATTTCTTGAACACGATTTGGGTTGGTGGAATGGTGACTTCCACTCATGAGCTGGAGGTAGTCGACGACGAGCAAATCGAGGCCATGTTCCATTTGAAGGCGGCGGGCTTTGGCTCTGAGTTCTGAAATCGTGACTCCGGCCGAATCATCAATAAAGAGTTTGCATTTGTTGAGATCGTCCATGACCTGACCCATGCGCATGAAATCATCTTGAGTGAGTTGGCCATTTTTCATCTTCCACGAATCGACGCCGAGCATGGCGACAAAGAGACGTTCCACCAGCTGTTCTTTCGACATTTCAAGCGAGATCACACCGACCGATTTGCCGTCCAGCGCGAGATTGAGAGCGATGTTGAGCCCCAGCGCGGTTTTACCCATCGAAGGACGTGCGGCGAGAATCACAAGGTCCGAAGGCTGAAGACCGGTGAGCAGGCGATCGAGAGTGCGAAACCCGGTTTGAAGGCCTTTGTATTTTTGAGCGGTTTCGGGGTCGTGCAGTTCTGAAATTTTTTCGTAGGTCGATGAGAGAATATCGCGAATCGGAATGAAGCGATTGCGCATGAATGTCTGCGAAACATTGAAGAGTTCTTGCTCGGCTTGATCGACCAATTCATCGACTTCTTCATCTTCTCGAAACCCGATGGCGGTGATGTTTGAACCGGCCGTAATCAGTTTGCGCAGGGTCGATTTTTGTTTGACCAGCATCGCATATTGAAAGACGTGCGACGCCGTCAACACTTCATCGGTCATCTCTTTAAGATAGTTTTCACCCCCGACACGATCGAGCTCGCCTTGATCTTTGAGCCACGCCGAAACCGTGAGCACATCGAGGGGGCCTCGTTTGCCGAAGAGGTCGAGCATTCCTTTGTAAATGATTCCGTGAGAGTCGTAATAAAAATCTTCAGCCTGCAAAAAATCGGCCACTTTGATGATCGCATTTTTTTCGATCATGATGGATCCGAGGACGGCGCGTTCGGCGGCCACGTTGTAGGGCGGCACTTTGACGGAATCAGCCATAGGGAAGAGGATGGGCTCATGATTGTGTCACAGTCACGGTCGGCTTTCAATGCTGGTTTTTCGGGCGAGTTTTATGAAGAAGAGGCAGCCCGTTTTTTAGAGCTGGGCCTGGGGTTTCGTGTGGTGGCACGACGGATGAGAGGGCGTGGCTTTGAGCTGGATCTGATTGTGGCGGGGCCCGACGGCTTGGTGGTGGTCGAAGTGAAGGGGAGCCGAACTGTGAGTGCCGATGCACTTTTGGAACGGGTGGATTATTGGAAGTTGCGCCGCATGATGAGAGGTTTGAGCGGGGTGCGGCGTGAGTTTGGGGCTATGCCTGTGGCTGTAATAGTGGTGGGCGTTTCTGTTCAGGGACTTGCGAAGGGTGGTTCGGCGGAGTTTTCGTGGGCTGTTGTCGAAGCTCTGACAACAGATTTTTAAGGCTGGTTTTGGTGGGCGAGCTGTGGGTTTTGATTGCGACGGCGAAAATGAGTGCATGAGTCTACGAACCACAAGTTACGCATATCTGGGGCTGGAAGCTTTTCCGGTCTATGTTGAGACAGAAGTGTTTTCGGGAATGCCTCAATTTTCGTTGGTGGGCATGGCGGCCACCAGTGTGCAAGAGGCTAAAGAACGAGTCCGGAGCGCAATTTTGGTGAGCGGCTTTCAGTTTCCGCTCAAGCGGAAAATTGTGAATTTGGCGCCGGCCGAGAGGACGAAGAAGGGCACGCATTTGGATCTTTCAATCGCCCTGGGCTTGCTCGCGGCGAGCGGGCAAATGCCGGCGCCGCCCTCAAACGTCATGGTGCTGGGCGAACTGGGTTTGAACGGAGAAGTGCGCGGGGTTTTGGGTGCGGCCTTGGGCGTTTTGTTAGCCGAAGAAATGGGTTGCGATGCCGTGCTCTTACCTCTTGAAAATTACGCAGAAGCGGCGAGCGTGAGTCAAGTGAAGCTGATTCCGGTTTCTCATTTGCGAGAGGCGGTCGATTTTTGTTGTGGGCGAAAACTGAAGATTCCGCCCGTGCCCGCGACTCCTGAAATCAGTGAGCTTTTGCCTGAAGAAATCATGGGGCACGACAGCGTGGTGCGAGCGCTGGCGGTGGCCGCCGTGGGGGCGCATTCCGTGCTTTTGAGTGGCCCGCCAGGAAGTGGCAAAAGCATTTTGGCGCGAGCGTTTGCGTCTTTACTGCCTCCGCTGAGTCGAGATGAAAAGAAAGAATTGTTTCGTATTCATTCGGCGGTGCGTGTTGAGGGTTTGCTGGGTTCACAGCGACCATTTCGTTTTGTGGGGCCGCGTGCCACCGCCGTGCAACTGGTGGGCGGCGGAGTCGATTTGTTGCCGGGCGAAGTCACCTTGGCCCATCGGGGCGTGCTCTATATGGATGAGTTTCCGGAATTTTCACGTTCGGCGCTCGAAAGTTTGCGTACTCCTTTGGAGGAAGGTTGGGTGCGACTGAAACGGGGTGGTTTTCAGGTGGATTATCCAGCGCGATTTCAGTTGATCGCATCGATGAATCCGTGCCCTTGCGGGTATTACGGCGACGAAAAAGTACCTTGCAAGTGCGCGGCTTACGAAGTTCAGCGCTACGGGCGGCGCATTTCGGGCCCCATTCTAGACAGGCTGGACATGCGCTTGCCGGTGCCGCGTTTGAGTTTTGATGAGTCGCGAGAGCCTCCGCGAACCTCTTGGGCTCGATGGAAAATTTTGGTGGCAGAGGCTCGGGAACGGTCGGCCCAGCGTCTGCAGTCGGCTGGATTGCTCTGCAATAGTGAAATGAATGGGGCTTGGGTGCGCTCCGAAAAACTGGATGGCCCCACCGAAGACTTATTGCGACAGGGCACGAACCGGTTTCACTGGTCGACTCGGGCGGTGCACCACATCGTGAAAGTGGCGCGGAGCGTGGCGGACTTGAATGCGCACGAGCTCATTTCTCGTGAAGATTTACTGGAGGCCTTGAGCTATCGAATGGAGGGGTGAATTTGTTTTTGATTTAATGCCTGTTTTATAAGATATAAATGTGCTATAATTTTAGGATTTTAATTATATGAGTTCACCAGAAGTCTTTAATTCTCATTATCAATCTCTTCAGGAAAGAGAATCAGACCCACTGGATAGGGATGAAGTTGTGCATTTGATGGGTTTAAGCCAACAAATGTCTGAGTATCGTCATTTGCTGAATTGTGGTGTGAATGCCGTTGCACTTGAAAGAAGGCAGGTGACTAGAGGGGAATTGATGGATGCTGGTTATGTCTTTTTGAACAGAATTGGGGGTGGGGAAAAACCTCTTTTGAATGCAGTGATTCCTATGGGGGTCCAAAGCTTTGATATAGGAGCTCGAGTGCTCCTCACTCAAGAAGAGCTGGATGCCGTGATTGCTCATCAAAGAGCCAATCCTGAGGAGTATGGTACAGAAGGGGTCGAAGCAGAAGAGTTGAGACAGGACATGTTGTCCTTTTTAAGGGAGGCAGAAGTGGAATGGGCTCAGTTTAAGAGAAAATATCAAGCCGCTTTTTCTGCAGCTCTAGAGTTGATTTCAGAAGACCCTGAATACTCTGCGGATGAACAGATGGTGGCTGATTACTTGGAGCAGGCTTATATGAAAGATGGCGCATCAAAAGCCAATATTGGTTATTTAATTCAGGAATGTGTACAGGGTTTAAACTTAGCCGTGATCCGAGGTATCCCTATTGGGGTGATGCCCACTCGACGCGCTGCTCTAAATGGAGTCGGTTCTCCTTTTCTAGACTCCGGTTTTCATTTTGATGTGAATCACGACGTCACTCTTCATCCAGAAGATCCGACAAAAACCCGCCGATTGAATATGGCTGTTATCCACTTGCTCTCAAGAGGACTGAATGAAATGGGGGCGTCCTCTAATGATTCTCACGATCAGCACTACATCAGTTCGGGAGAATATGCTCGAGATGTATTTCCATTTCGTCCTTCTGCTGAAAAGCCTGCAACTGAAATCACAATTCCTAGAGAGGCTTTGGACATTATTGCAATTAGGCTTCTGATCAGAGCTCATACGCACTTCAATCAACCATGGGAAGGCCGTTGGGGAACATGAGGGATTTATTTTAGGGCTCCGTCTTTATCTTGATCTTGCCTTAGCCTCGCTCGACGAGTAAATTCTCTTCGATCACCCCTTCCGTTAACCCAAACCCCGCTGTGGCCCTCAAAAAGACCGCACGAGAACTTCCCAAAAAAGTTCTGATCCTCGGATCGGGCGCGCTCAAGATTGGCCAAGCAGGGGAATTTGATTATTCAGGTTCACAGGCCATCAAAGCTCTCAAGGAAGAGGGGATTTCGGTGATTTTGATCAATCCGAATATTGCCACAAATCAAACCAGCAAGGGCTTGGCTGATGAGGTTTATTTTTTGCCAGTCACACCTGAATTTGTTGAAAAAATCATTGAGAAGGAAAAGCCAGATGGGCTCCTGTTGAGTTTTGGCGGGCAAACCGCGTTGAATTGTGGAATTGAGATGAAGCGCAGTGGCGCGTTGGAACGTTTGGGTGTGCGTGTTTTAGGAACTCCGGTGGAAGCGATTGAAAAGACGGAAGATCGAGAAATTTTCAACCAAGAATTGCAGAAAATTAATGTGGCGGTGCCTCGCAGTTTTGCGTGCACGAGCATGTCTCAAGCATTGAGAGCGGCCGATGAAATTGGATATCCGGTTTTGTGTCGAGCCGCGTTCACACTCGGTGGACAGGGCAGTGGTTTTGCGAAAGATCACGTCGAGCTCGAGGAACTTTTGAACAGCGCGTTCTCATATTCTCCGCAAGTGTTGGTGGAAGAAAATTTGAAGGGTTGGAAGGAAATTGAATACGAAGTGGTGCGCGACAGTGCCGACAACTGCATCACGGTTTGCAATATGGAAAACTTGGATCCGCTGGGAATTCACACCGGCGAAAGTATTGTGGTCGCGCCATCGCAAACTTTGAGCAACGAGGAATATCACATGCTCCGTGAAATCGCGCTGAAAGTGATTCGGCATCTCGGAATTGTAGGGGAATGCAATATTCAATACGCGCTGAACCCAGAATCACAAGAATATCGTGTGATTGAAGTGAATGCGCGACTGTCGCGTTCGTCTGCTTTGGCCAGCAAGGCAACGGGATATCCGTTGGCGTATGTCGCGGCGAAATTGGGGCTGGGATACAATCTGCCTGAACTCAAAAATGCTGTGACCGGCGTGACGACCGCATGTTTTGAACCGTCGCTCGACTATGTGGCTTTGAAAATTCCACGCTGGGATCTCGATAAATTCCGCAAAGTTTCGCATCAAATTACGAGTGAAATGAAGTCAGTGGGTGAGATCATGGCGCTGGGCCGAAGCTTTGAAGAAGTCATGCAAAAAGGGCTCCGCATGTTACAAATTGGGATGCTTGGACTCACTGAAAATGAAGCGCTCGGGCTTGATACCGAAAACTTGAAAAAGGCGATTTCAGAACCCACGCCGAAACGGATTTTTGCCGTAGCTGAAGCGCTCGATCAAGGTTGGACTTTTGATCAAATCAATTCGATTTCAGGCATCGATTCTTGGTTTTTGGGCAAGCTTAAAAATATTGTGAATACGAGCCAACGTCTACGTCGCGAACCGCTCGATGAAACCTTGATGAGGCAAGCCAAGCGCGATGGATTTTCAGACAAACAAATTGCGGTGGCGACCGGCCAAGAAGAAATGGTGGTGCGACAACTCCGCAAAAAAATGGGTATTGAACCGTATGCCAAACAAATCGACACACTGGGTGCGGAATATCCTGCTCAAACGAATTATCTTTATTTCACGTATCACGGCGACCGTCACGACATCGCATTCAAATCAAAGAAAAAGCGCGCGATGGTTTTGGGCAGTGGACCGTATTGCATTGGCTCATCGGTGGAATTTGATTGGTGTTGTGTGACCGCGGCGCAAGCGTTGGCGCAAGAGGGCTACGAAACGGTGATGGTGAATTATAATCCTGAAACGGTTTCAACTGACTACGACACCTGCGACAAACTTTATTTCGACGAACTCTCGCTTGAACGTGTTTTAGATATTTATGAACTCGAACAGCCGGAAGGCGTGGTGGTTTCAATGGGTGGGCAAGTGCCCAACAATTTGGTGATGAAATTGGCGGCGGCGGGTGTGAAAATTTTTGGAACATCAGCCGAAGGCATCGACCGCGCCGAAAATCGTCATAAGTTTTCAGCCATGCTCGATGAGCTCGAAGTCGACCAACCCAAGTGGAAAGAATTTTCAGACCCTGCGCGGGCTTTTGTCTTTGCCGATTCGGTGGGGTATCCGGTTTTGGTGCGACCTTCCTACGTGCTTTCGGGTGCGGCGATGGCGGTGGCCCACGACTCGGAACGTTTGGGATTGTATTTGAGCAAGGCGGCGCGCATTTCAAGCGATGCTCCGGTGGTGATCACGAAATATGAATTGGTTGCGAAGGAAATTGAAAGCGATGCGGCGGCCCAAAATGGCGAGCTCAGG
>CAZBZW010000004.1:18227-27332 GCA_964496535.1 uncultured Candidatus Peribacteria bacterium | reverse complement strand
TGGATATGAAAATCGCGAACACTCCATCGAGTACTGGCGAAATGGATTACTTCTATGTTGCCCATCTTTCGACCGACGCCGCACCAGCTTGGGCCACTATTGAAGCCAAGGCTCAAGAATTTTACGCATCGATTCTCGACAAAAAAACGCTGACCCTCGCTGAGCAAGAAAAATTGGCTGACTTCAGAATCGCGATCAACGTGATTGCAGAACAAGAAGAGCGGCTTGAAACCATGAAAGAAAATGTATTTTTCTGGAACTGGAGTCAAAATCGCGCTCTCCACACAGGAAGGAGTGAGGAGGTAAAAAACCTCAACAGCTGTCTGCGCACCGGCATGGACGCTTTCATTCTGAGTCGGGGACTTGCAGGAATCCCAGGAGTTGAATGGGAACGCATGAATAAATATGAATACCCTTTGACCAGCCGAATGTTGGGCGAAAGTTTCAGCTATTCCCCCAGATATGAAGATGACATTTACAACCAAATTCTCCTCGAACATCCCGAATTGAAGGCAGAATTTGATGCAGAATTTGGGGAATACAACAACTGGGACTTCCGCAGCAAGCTGGATGAAAACCTGGCCTTGAAAGCTAAATTCGAAGTCTACATGAACCCTCAACCATGTGCATTGTAGCCGTCAATGCAGGCTCGTCTTCCCTTAGAATTTCGGTTTTCGATGCAAAGAAAAAACTGATCTTCAAGGGCCACGTCGATGCAATCGGGCAAAAAAATTCCCAATTCCGCAACAAAACCAACGCCCAAGAAAAGGTCTTAAAAAAGCGATTCAAGAATCATAGTGAGGCCTTGGAATTCATGCTCCAAGAAGCTCCGATTGAAAATATGAAGGCCAGCGTGCATCGTTTGGTGCACGGTGGCACACAATTTTCAGCCCACACTCGCATTCAAAAAAAGGACATCGCAGAGCTCAAAAAATTGCGCAAATGGGCTCCGCTCCACTTGCCCGCTCAAATCGAAGCGCTCTCATGGATGCAGAAGAAATTCCCAAAGGCACTCACTCATGCTTTTTTCGACACTGCCTTTCATTCGAATATTCCAGATATTGAAAAGTACTATGGAATTCCTTTAAATCTGGCAAAAAAGAATGGTTGGTGGCGCTTTGGTTTTCATGGAATCAGTTGTGAATATTTACTCAGAAAAAGCCAAAAAATCCTCAAGAAAAAATTGCCCAATCTCATCATTTGTCATTTGGGCAACGGATGCAGTGTCACTGCCGTGCGCAAAGGGGTTTCGATAGCCACCAGCATGGGTGCCACGCCTTTAGAAGGGCCTTTGATGGGCACACGGTCCGGAACAATCGACCCCGGTCTGGTTTTACAAATGGTCGAGAGTCTCGGCCTCGAAAAAACTCGAAAAATCTTGCAGACCGAATCGGGATTTTTAGGAATTTCAGGAATCAGCTCGGACATTCGCGCCTTGCTCAAAAATAAAGATAAACGAGCCGTGTTCACTCTTGAATTATTCTGCCGCCAAGTGGCCGAAAGCATCGCTCAAAAGCGAGTGGCCCTAGCAACCGACCCCGATGCCATCGTTTTTTCAGGGGGCATCGGTGAGAACGCCGCCGAATTGCGCAAAAAAATTCTCAAACAAATTCCATTCAAAACAGGAAAAACTCTCGTCATCGCCACCGATGAAGAGCAATTCATGGCCGATTCAATCAGCTGATCATTCGAAGCTCAATTCGTAAAGCTTGGTGCTGGTTGAAATCACAATCACATTGCGAGATTTATCGAGATAAAAGCCTTTGATGTCGCCTTTTAACGAAGCCAAATCATATTGAAGACGGTAACTGATATTCGCATTTTGAGTGCTCTTATCAAATACATAAAGCCGTCGCGCTTCGGGGTTCAAAATATAAAGTGCAGGCAGTTCCAACTCAGTGTAGATCAAATTCGAACCCTTCATGCTGGAAAGAGGCGCCTTCAAAATTTTGAACTCGACAGGAGCCCCACTCAAAAGCTGAACGACTTCAGACTGCGCATTTAAAATCCAAACCTTACCATCGATCGCCATGCCGACAGCTGATTTTAAATCCACTTTTTCAGGATCAATATAGGCTTGGGCACCGGTATAGGCCGCAGACCCACGTTGATATCGCCAAATCTGTCCATTCGCAGGGTCCAAAATATAAAGCTTGTTTGAATAAGTAGCGAGCCCTGAACCTGTTTTCCAGGAACTGTCAGAGGTGTCGGCAAGCTGAACATTGCCATCTTGATATTCAGCGATTTGTCCATTTTCAAGGAGCAAGACAACCGCGTCAATGTCGGCAAAATAAGTGGAGGCGACAATACGATTGACCGCATCCACCAGAATGGGTGACTTCACTTCGTTGATCAAAACAGGAATCACTGAATGATCAGTGATCAATAAATGCGCATCATCATAGGCTAACACATTCTGAATTGGCTCAGTGACCGAACTCAGATCAGCCAGTTCCAACAAAGAATCTTGAACGGCCACAATGTTATCTAAACTATCCCGCTTCTCACGAATATCATCCAAAAGTGCGCTGGACTGTCCGCCCAACTTGCCAGAATCCAAAACTTCAAGAGCCAAGGTTTCGGCCTGAGCCAACAGATCGCTGGCTTCTGTTTTATCGAAGGTGCCACGAGTGATCGCCTGCTCAACATATGATTCTGCAGTGGCCAATTTTTCTTGCAAAGCGGCAGTTTGACGTTCTTGAGTTCCACTGTAAATGAGGAAACCAACCCCCAAAATCAACACCAACGAAGTTCCCAGCACACCCATCAAAAGCGACCGGCGATCCTTAAGGTTGCCTGCAGCAGAAAGTTTCTGCATAAAAGACAAATTGGTGAGACGAGTCCACAAACTGTGACCTTCTACGTAACGATGCAACTTGCGCAGATTCGCCTCCATCTTTTCACGATGCGCAGCAAATGCAGAAGCTTTGGCAATGGAATCTCTGGGTTCTTCTTGGCTGACCTCCTCTTTATAATGACGTCCTTCACTTTCTTCCACACGTTCCAAAACCTCCAAACTCAAAACGGTCAAAACGTCATCCACATCCGGAGTCAAAAGATCCGACAACTTCTGGTTGGCCTTATCAACCGAGTTTTCGGTGTAGAGCTGAGCCAAATCATTTGGAGTTGCATAATTGATCAATGAGTCGGTCGCAAAAACCAAAGAATCTCCGGGTTCCAACGAGCCGCTGGCAATATTCTGAAAGAGATCTTCGGTATTTTTAGCGTCGAACAGGTCGTCAGTGACCAACGACAAATGTCGCTTTCGAATCAAGTAGCCATTCGCCTGCCCGTGTTGAGAAAGGTAGAGCTTGTCACCTTGAATCACTCCCAAAACCACATGCACATTCGGAATGAATTTGAGCTCCAGATTTTTTTGATGACCTTCTACCATTTCATTCACCTCACGGAGTGCAAGTTCAAAACGATCATAAGGATCTCCCGCCAAGTCATGCAAAAAGTGATCTTTCAAAAGCTGAAAGGCCTCTTTAGCAATCTCGCCCGAAGGCACCTGGGTGCTTTCAACGCGCAGGACCATGAAGATACTGATTTGATCCGTGCCCAAACCGTCATCCCACTCGGTATAAAAAGATTCTGTGAACCCACTGGGCTGTCTGCCAATATGAACGGTACTTTGACCCAATTGTAAAAACATGGCGTCACTCTACAAAAAATCCCTTCCGATGACAAGAGGAGTCTAAAATCACTGAAATCCATAAAACTTATAACGTCTTTGGATTTCTTCTTGACTCTCACAAATCCCCTCACTACAATCACCGGGCAATTTCTTCCCTATGCTAGGTAAACTCAAAAAACGCAAACGAGCAACGACTCACGGATTTCTCGTCCGCATGTCCACTAAAAACGGTCGAGCCGTGTTGGCACGACGCCGTCTCAAAGGACGCCACGAGCTCACTGTGACGCCTTCCAAAAAGCGTGTTAAGACAAAGTAAACGCATTTCTGGGAAGATTCGTATTTCGCAAATTATCGAAGAAGGCTTCCGGATTCATTCGGAGCTTTTTGCAATCCGCCATCTTCCCGCTACCCAGCCATTTCGCCGTTACGCCGTAGCGATCGGCCGCAAAATCACGCGTTCAGCCGTCGAACGCAATCACCTTCGCCGTCGCATCTACGAATCGGTGCGCGCATTTGAAAAGGAAAACCCAAGCGAAAGCAGTTTCGACATCGTGATCATGGCTCGAACCTCGACCTTAAAGGCGGGATTCGGCGAACTGCAAAGCGGCATGAAAGAGATTTTAAATAAGATTTAGTATCCACTCACCCAGTTGCCAAGTCGCCCGCCCCGACATACACTCACTGCATGAAAAAACTCCAACCCTTTCTCACCTACGCGCTCATTTTTATTTTGAGCCTGCTCTTTTTCCAAAATATTCAAGGCGCGCGCAAAGAAATCATTCCTGAGGGACAAATCACCGTAACAGCGCTCAAAGACAGCGCCGCGACTGGAAAAGAACTGAAGGTTAAAATCAGCAACGGCACATCGCAAACGTTCGAACTTAAAAACCCATGCCCCGATCCATTTTTTCAGGTATATCGACTTGAAAATGGCCAACCCGAAGAGCTCAAAAACCACCTGGAACTCCCCTGCGTCAACGCAAAAGATTTGAGCATTGAACCTGGGAAGACCGCTCAAGTGGGCTTGGGTGATTACAGCTACGAAATGTTCTCAGAAATCGGCCAGTATCAAGTGGGCCTCACCCTGCCCGACGGCAAAGTAGCCCTCTCTTCAGTTTTCGAAGTGCACGCCCCCAGCCTGCTCACAAAGATGTGGCGAACTCTGCTTTACGTCCCATTTCTCAATGCATTGGTGGGGATGATCGTGCTTCTTCCCAACCACTCTCTCGGAATCGCAGTGATATTGATCACGGTCATCATTCGTACCCTGCTTTTGATTCCATCCAATCGTGCCTTGCGCGCCCAGCAAGCCATGCAACGGGTTCAGCCTGAACTTGAAATTCTCAAGAAGAAATATGCCAACGATCAAGCCCGTTTGGCCCAAGAAACCATGCTGGTGTGGCAAAAACACAAGGTGCATCCTCTGTCGAGCTGTCTGCCTCTCTTCATTCAAATTCCGATCTTGATCGCTCTCTTCAATTCGTTCCAAACTGGCCTGCACCCCGATCGGCAACAACTGCTTTACTCCTTCCTCAGCGACTTCTCACTTTCGAGCGTGAACACCCATTTCTTAGGAATGGATCTTCTGCAACGCAACGTCATCATTTTACCCGTCATTGTGGCGGCCTTGCAGTTCATTCAAATGCAGATGATAACTCCAAAAAAAGGTGCGACAACAGGCATTCCCGATGAAATGGCTCAAGCCAATTCCATGATGAAATACACCATGCCTGTGATGATCGGAGTCTTCACCGCACAAGTACCGGCCGCCATCGGAATTTACTGGGGAGCAAGCACTTTCTATGGCATCATCCAGCAAGCTGTGGTAAATAAAACGGCGACGATCGTAAACGATCCTGAAGAAGTTTCTATAAAAGTCATTTCAAAAACTCATGGAAAAAGTCATTAAAAAACTCGTTGCCGATTTATTGGTACAGCTCAGACTCGATTTCACCGAAATTGAGGTGGACCTTCAAGAGGAAAATAAGATCCGAGTGAACATCGGCGCAGAAGATCCTAGCCTACTTATTGGTCATCACGGGGAAAACCTCGGTGCCATGCAAAAGATCTTGAAAGTGATGGTACACAAAGAGTTTGGTGAAGAAGTCGATGTTTTACTCGATGTCGACAACTATCGAAAGCGCCAAGAAGAAAACGTGCTCTCAATTGCCGATCAAAAAATGGAAGAGGCGAGAAACAATGGAATGCCTGCCTCGCTCCCACCCATGTCTCCTTACTTCCGTCGACTCGTGCACATGCACGTGCTCAAAAATGCGGAGGGCAAGCTCACCACCGAGAGCATGGGTCAAGGAAACTACCGTCAAGTGGTGATTAAAAGACGATGATTCCTTTACGAAAACGCGGAGTCCTTAAGACAGCCCTCTGCAAGAGTGCTGGAAAAGGCGTATCGAGTAGAAAGAAGTCGACCGAATCATGCATGAGGTCGATTTTGCTTATGCCTTTAAAGCACTCTTGCAGAGGGCTCGCGCTCATTGTAGGAGTCTTCTGGGTCACGGCATTCACTCCCGTGGGAGTTCCTGTTTTAGGGGAATCCACTCATTTCAGCGACCTTGCTGAAGGGAATGCATTTGAGCCCGCCGTGCATTACTGGCTCGACCAAGGAGTGGTCAGCGGTTACCCCGATGGCACATTCAGACCTGATCAAAATGTGAGCCGCGCCGAAGCGCTCAAACTCATTCTAGAAAGCAACGAAGTTTCGAGCGATGGTGCTGAAGAGAGTGCTTTTTCAGATGTGCCCAGCAACGCTTGGTACGCTCGCTATGTGAACAAAGCCCAAGAAGAGGGCTGGGTCGGTGGTTATCCTGACGGCAGTTTCAAACCTGAAGCCGAAGTGAACCGCGTGGAAGCTCTCAAAATTCTGGCCGAAGTGAGCCATCAAACGCTCACGCCCAGTTCTGAAATGTGGTATCAGCCCTACCTGCAATGGGGTCTCGATCAATTCCTGATTCTGCCCAACGTCGAAGGAAGTGCCCAAGCCAATGCCCCCATGACGCGCGCCGAAATGGCCGAAATGCTCTATCGTTTCAAAATGGCCCCCATCGCATCAGCCCCTGAGTATGGAGTCGCAAGTTATTACGGGCGAGGAATGAACGGTGTGCGCACCGCATCAGGCAGGAACCTAGACACCAACGGGTTCATGACCGCCCACAAAACCCTTCCGTTCGGAACTCGCTTACTCGTGACCAACACCGACACAAATCAATCGGTCACCGTTGAAGTGGTCGATCGAGGGCCTTACGATGAAGGCCGTGTGGTTGATCTGACTCCCGCCGCTTTCGAGGCTATTGGATCGCTCTCATCAGGACTTCTCAGAGTACGAGTGGAAGTGCTAAAGTGACGGCCGTGGACCCTTTAAGCACTCAAATTCGCGCACCTCGAACTCGAAAAAAGAGAGATCCTCTTTCGGTTCAAGTTCAAAAAACATACCGCCTGCTCATGGCAACTCTTTTGGTCTTTTTCGTGAGCGGATCCATCACCTACCTGCTCGTGAACAGCCAAAAATCGGCCAAAGGTTATCTTTTACAGGAATTGCAGACAGAATATGATTCGTTGTCTTCTGAAAAACGCTCACTTGAGCACGAAGTGATGGAATCGGAATCTCTGCGAAACCTCACCAATAAAGATGGTTTGGACAGCATGGTCCCATGGAATTTACCCGACGTAACCTTTTTGCACGATGACACAGGCCTCGCTCGAAACGAAACGAGTGACTGAAGTGCTCAACCGACTCGAAACAGTCTACGGGATTGTGCCCGCACCGCTGAATCATCGAAGCCCGTTTGAGCTACTCATTGCGGTGATTTTGTCAGCCCAGTGCACCGATGCCCGCGTCAACAGCGTCACACCAAATCTTTTTCCGATCGACCGCCCACTTGAGCCTCAAGATCTCTTAAAAATGGGTGAAGAACGGGTCAAAAAAATCATCTTTTCATGCGGATACCACAATCAAAAAACGCGCGCCTTACTCGGTTCTGCAGAAGCCCTTTTGAATCGCCCCCTGCCACAAACTCTCGAAGAACTCACCCAATTGCCCGGAGTCGGCCGCAAAACCGCTCAAGTGGTGCTGGCTCAAGCCTTCGGAGCAGATGACGCCTTCCCCGTTGATACCCATGTGCATCGCCTCTGCAACCGACTGAACCTGGCCAAATCAGGTAAAAATCGTGAACTCACCGAGCGCCAAGTCCGTCAAAAAGTTCCCGCCGACCGCCTTTCGGAACTTCATTTGCAGTTGATTGAGCACGGCCGCAAAATCTGCACTGCCCGCAATCCAAACTGTAAAGCCTGCCCATTGAACGACATTTGTCCTTCAAGCAAAGTGCGCTCTTAGGCTCTTGACAAAATCTGTAGAACTAATAAAGATTTTTTGATTTAATTTTTTAAAATATGAAAAATTGGCTTGCAGCAGGGGCTTTAGCACTCGCCCCTCACCTTGCAGATGCAGGAGAGTTGGAACAACATCAAGTAGAAACTCCAGTTCATGAGGAGGAGGCTGCAGACCACAGAAGAATCGCAGTTCATGGGGCGTTGGTGGGAACCTTGGTATGGCGACCTGAAGGAGGTGAAACCGAACTACTTTCCAGGGCGGCCCTATCCATGAAAGCGCACGCAGGACCTTGTGAAGTTGAGGTGATGGGAGATTTTGCCAAACCAGAATTGGAAGACTTATCGGTTGCTTGCAAAACGGGGCCATGGGTAATTTCAGCAGGCAGAAGAGTGAGCCCCCTACTGCACGTGCAAAGCATCCTTCCTGAAAGGGAAATCGGTGTGGGGTATCCTGGAACACGAGGAACAGGTCCTTACGTAGATGAAAGCGCCCAAATTGCTTATGAAGAGGGTCGATTCCATTTTGAGGTGGGCGTGCAAGAGGGTGATTCACACGGATTCCGATGGGAAAACCCATTGGCTTTCATGAAGGGCGAATACAGAACTCCAAAAATTCATGCTGGTGGTTTAGTGAGAGCAGGTGAAAAATTCCAGGCAGGAGAATTATTTGGCGAATTCAATCCGACGAAAAATGTCACAATTACTGTTGAAGGGTTTGGAGCCCACAACAAGGCTGATGAAGATGGCCACCACGGAAAGGAAGGGGTTCACGGAGAGGCCGATCCAGAATACGTAGTGGGGGGCACGGCCACGGTCGGCACACCCATTCAACTGGGAAGGAATCTTTCATTGACTCCATATGTCTGGGCTGCAGGCGCACACGAGTGGGGCACAGAAGGAAGAGATTTACTTGAGATTCAAGGGGGGTTGAAACTTTCTTTTGAAAAAGAGGGCGCAGGAAATGCCGTCAGGGTGGCCGCTCATCAAAGTACAGAAGCGGGTCTTGGTGTTGTCGTGAATACTCAGTTCACTTTTTGATTGCTCAAACGTCCAAAACCAAAGAGGTCCTAATGCACCGCTTTCAGCTGATACTCAGGTCGATCGCCACAAGTAACGAGGCGAAG
>CAZBZW010000004.1:0-18217 GCA_964496535.1 uncultured Candidatus Peribacteria bacterium | reverse complement strand
TTGGCAACGGGCACAAATCATAATTCAATTCTAGCTCCACCCTGAACGGCGATCAATCCCACCACAGGGTTTGCCCATAAATATGGGGTTCCCAATTTTTGTCAGGATAAACCTGATTGTCTTTATTTTTTTGTGCACAAGGCAAACACCAAACCAGTCGATCGTCGTCGTTCATATGAAAAGCAATGCAAGGGTCACCCCATTCTATGCCTTTCGAACAAATGTCGCACTGACCAGGTTTCATAGAAAACTGGTGATCCCACGGAGAATCGAACTCCGATTTACAGGATGAAAACCTGCTGTCCTAACCGTTAGACGATGGGACCACGCCAAAAAGCAAAAGCAGTATATGGATTTGAAAACTGAAGTCAACCTCTCTACTGGACTTCCGCGAAACCATCCAAGCACCAGAAACATCTTTGAAGCCTGGAAGCAAAATCAATCTCATGCATGATTCGATTGATTTCTTTCCTTGGTATGTCTTCAAAGATGTTTCTGGTGCCATAACCTGTTATACAGGGACACAATTGCAAAATTGCCGCAAGCCCAAGCCCTTTACCTTAGACTTATCAGGTTACTATAATCGGGCCACCTTAATTCCTAACCTTAAAAATATGGCTCACTCAGAGACCAACTCCAAAGGACAGACCTATTTCCTTCACGGGAAAATGGTCACCCTACGTGGAGGACGCAAGCAACAAATCTATTACTTCTCTCGTAAAGAGAAGGCAGATGCACTCGATGCACTCCCTACTGGATACGAAGTGATGGAAAACAAGCGTACTGGTCTTCCCATGCTCCGCAAGGCGGGTGGAAAGAAATAGGTATTGCACATCAAAAGCCCCTCTTCGGAGGGGCTTTTTTATTCTAAAAACAAAAAATTATAAGAAGGCGGCCAAACCTAAAATCACGCCACTCAACAATAAAAGGAAGAACCACGTGTGAATCAAGATGCGAAACGCAGTCATATGGCTTTTTTGATCTTGAGCGTAATAAAGAGGAAACGCGAACAAAGTCAGAGCATTGAACGAAAGAAAGAAGGTCAATGCGAGTGAAAAAATCAAAGGTTCCATGGCTGAAAGTCCACGGACTCGCAAGAATCCCACCAAAAGCGGAACTCCATAAGCAATTAAAACATCTGCCAACAACGTGATGAGCGCTAACACAAAACCAATCAACGCCAATTCTTTGGGGCGGAGGGCTTTTTCTTTTCGGAAGAAAAACATGAGGCAAGGAAGTTAAGAAAATAAGGAAAGCCCACCAACAGTAGAAACGAAAGAATGAGATAGTTCATGGAGTGGCTTTTCGGTATGCTACTTAAAAACGCCCTCTCAAACAAGGCCCATGATGTTCAACCCCAGCCGAATCGAATCGGTGCTCTACATCCTGATTTTGATCCCCACGCTCTATTGTCTATATCGAGGCGCGCCCTTCGTGCCCACTCATATGGCTCAAGTCAAACGCATGCTTTCAGCTGTGCCTCTTAAAAAAGGCATGAAGGTGGTCGATTTGGGCAGTGGCGATGGGCGTTTGGTGCACTGGGCCTCTATCAAATATGGAGCGAACGCCACCGGTTATGAATTTTCACCCTTAGTCTTTGCGTGGTCCAAGCTTCTGCAAATCGGCTGGATGCTCAAAGGAAGTCGCGCCCACATTTTATGGAGGAATTTTTGGACTCAAGATCTTTCGGATGTCGACGTGGTGGTCTGCTACCTGCTCACCGGCACCATGGAGCGCATGGAAAAAGAACTCATGCCTCAACTCAAAGACGGCGCATGGATCATCTCAAACGCATTTCAATTCAAAGATCTGAAAGCAGTTAAGGTTCTGCCTCGATCTGAAAGCCAAAGGCTCGGTCGAGTTTGGGTTTATAGAGTTTCCAAAACAAAAGCCCGGCCACCACGAATAAAGAAATCCAATCAAAAGACGAAAAATGCACCTCGACTTGCGCCCAACTCAAGCCGGAAAAAAACCGTGCAATCATCACGATGATTTGAATAAAAAAGTCGGCCACCAAGGCCGCCGGAGCACCCAAAAACAAGGCGAGCAATGAAGCGAAAAAGGCGAAGGGCAAAAAAGGCGCCACAGCCAAATTGGCAAAAATAGACACGAGCGAAACCGTGCCAAAAGCATTCACCAAAATCGCAAAGGTGCTGATTTGAGAAGACAACGTTAAACTCAACGACTCACGGAAGAGCGCGGGCACTTTTTGGAGGTGTCGATCGAAAAAAGGTGAGAGCGCCATCAGGCCCCAAGTGGACAAAAAAGACAACTGCAAACCCAAGTCATAGACCAGAGCGTAGGGGTTCATCATCACCATAAAAAATCCACTCCAGAGCAAGGCCAAGTAGGCGTGCCGTCGATAACCGGCCACTGTGACCATTAAGCTCAAAATTCCCATCAAAGACGCGCGCCACACCGCCGCCCCTCCTCCAACCAAAAGTGTGAAAATAAGAATGAAAACCAGCGTCAACGTCACGCGATAACGGAATGAAAAGACGCCCAACAGAACAAAGAAAATGCTGACCAGCAGACGAATGTTGTAACCTGAAATCGCCACCAAATGCATGAGGCCCGAAAGTCGAAATGAATTGCTCAACTCTTCTGAAAACGTTTCGCGACTGCCCAGAACCAAACCCAGAACCAAACTCGACGTGGGTGGGCTGGTCATGGAATTCACACGATCCCGCACCAGACCACGCCACAAATTCAAAAAATGCGCCCACGGATCGGCGGGTGCAGCAAGAACATGCCTGAAAGGTTCGAGTCGACCCACCGCCCGCCGGCTCCACTCAAAACCCGGCTCTAAAGCCGTGAACCGACCTTCCAATTGCCACCGCTGGCCCAATTCAAAGTCTTCGTACTTCGAAAGGTCCGCCGTCACCACTTGCGCCCCCACGCGAAAACTCACGCGCTGATCAAAGTCAAAAACTCGCACATCGGCCACACGCCCTTCAATCGACACGCGTTCCCCCTCACTCCACGGAGTTTTCATTTGCTCCTCAAAAAGTTCAGTCCGAAGCACGCCCAAAAGAATTCCGACACAAAACATGCAGAGCAAAACTCGCCTTCTCACACAAAAAATCGACAGAGTAAAAACCAATCCGTAAACGGGCAATGGCTCGACAAACGTCGCAACCCCCACCGCCCCCAAAAACCCAAAAATAAAAAGAATGGCTTTCATGCAGCCACTCTAAGTCAGAAGTTCCTGACAAATCCCTGAATTTTCTCGAGACTAAGAAAGCCCCTCTAAATCCATTCCGTTTAAAGCACCCTGAGCGCGACCTCCAAATTGTTTTCTAAACGATTCGACTTCCAAGCTTCCAGGTCGTTCCACGTCGGAACCTTCCAAATCCATCACTTCAAGCCCTTCTTCTCCTTCGGGAATATGCATATTTTTTGTTTTTAAATCATGCCATTTTACCACATTAACAATAATTCATCAAGCCACCTCCCAACCAAACTCATCAAAAGCTCTCCAAATTTTAAGAAAAATCGGTAGAATAACCCCACTATGAATGACTTTCAAAAAAGGGCCGTTTCTCATGCAGGCCGATTCGAGTTTTTCAAGAGCTGGTTTCAGGCTCACACCTTCATTACTATTGCATTTGTGGTCTTGGGGGTCCTCACGCTCAAAGGAGTGGCCGGAGCCATTCAAGTGGGCCGACCCTTCTCAATCACACAAATCATCACATCTGCGGTCGGACAAGACTTCCCCACCGACTCAACAGGTCATGTGAATATTTTATTGTTGGGAATCGGGGGTGAAGGCCACAGCGGTGAACATCTCACCGACACCATGATGGTTGTTTCAGTGAATCCTCGCGAAAAAACCATCGCCATGCTCTCACTACCTCGCGATCTGTATGTTGAAAATGAAACCTTGGGTTATGGATCTCGCCTCAATAGCGTTTACGAACTCTTGCTCGAAGACGATCAATCTCACGAAGTTGCAATTGGAGCTCTGCGATCTGAAGTAGAACATGTGACTGGGGTCGAAATTCAACGCTACGCCATGATCGATTTTAGAGGGCTCGAGGCCATTGTCGATGCCGTGGGTGGAATCGACGTCAACGTAAAGGAATCAATTTACGATACCGCTTACCCTGCCGCCGACGAATCAATTCGATATGAGCCTCTTTACAGGGAGGCAGGCGCACAAACCCTGGGCGGGGAAACCGCCCTCAAATGCGCTCGATCTCGCCATACCTCAAACGATTTTGACCGGGCCTTGCGTCAACAAGAAGTCATTCAGGCCATCAAAGACAAGGCTCTCTCTATTGGAGCGCTCACCAGCCCCAACAGCATCAAAGCCATCGTGTCCGCCGTCAGCGAAAATCTCACCACTGACATCAGCTTGAGTGAAATGATCACATGGGCTGGAAAAGCTTCGAGTTTCGAAGATTCAGACATTGTAAACATGGTTATCACAAACGATGCCACGGCCCCAGGAGGTCTGCTTTTTCAACCTGAGATGGATCTCTACGCCGGCGCCTACGTCTTGATTCCCTATGTTAAAGACTTCTCAGAATTGCAGAGTTTTTCAGAGCGCTTTCTACATCATCCTGAAATTTTCAACGAACCCTCACCCATCACTGTTTTCAACGGCACTAAAAAAGAGGGTCTTGCAGGGCTCGTGAAAATGACCCTCACTCGCAACGGTTTTAATGTGGTGGATTCCGCAAATCTCGATGAAAAAGGTCTGACTCAAACTCGACTCTATATCGTGGGTGAACCAGATGAAAAAATTCTCGAAACCCTCTCGCTCATTTCAAATATCATTCCCGGTAAAATTGATGATGCAGTCGAGGGCGAACCTGAAACTGCACCTTATATTCGAATTGAATTGGGCGAAGATTTTTCGGAATATTCTTCAGCCAACAAAGAAAAATTTTATTGGGGGATTTTCTAAAAACTCACATGAGCGTGCGCCTCAACCGAGCCATAGCCAACAGTGGACTTTGTTCTCGCAGAAATGCAGATCTTTTGATTGCACAAGGTCGAGTTCAATTGAACGGGGTAACCGTGGAACTCATGGCAACTCAAGTCGAACCCAGCGACGTCATCACAGTCGACGGCAAAGCTCTACCTCAAACGGCCACGGCAACAATCATGCTGAACAAGCCTCGAGGTTATTTATGCAGTCGCAGTGACCCCCATCACGACAAAACCATCTACGACTTGCTACCTGAACATCTGCACCACCTCGACATGGCAGGCCGTCTCGATCAAGATTCTGAAGGGCTTTTGATTTTGAGTTCCGACGGAGACTTGTTGCAGAAACTGACTCACCCTCGCCACGAACACACCAAAATTTATGAAGTCGACGTGCGCGGAGAAATCAATCCAAACACGCTCCGGCGCCTCAACGAAGAGCAATTCATGTTGGATGAACATCCACTTCAAGTCATGAAAGTTGAGCTCATTTCGAAAGACATTCGCAGAAGTCATCTTAAAATTTACCTGAAAGAAGGCCGAAAACGTCAAATTCGTCGCGTCATGGATTTACTGGGACATCGCGTGCTATATTTGCGCCGCATTCAAATCGGAATGCTCAACCTAGGCGATCTTGGCTTGGGTGCCTTCCGTCATCTCACAGAACATGATGTCATCGCTCTTAGCACTGTTGATCGGGAACCTACTACACGGCTCCGCTAGCCCCATGCAAAGCCCTCTCGAATTGCCCGAAGTGCAGATTTTAAGCGTGAGCCGAATTCCAAAAATTCGCGTCGGCGCACCCAACATCGAACTCAGCGCCGACAGCGTCATCGCCATGGATCTCGATTCTAAGACCGTGCTTTTCGAAAAAAACAGTCGCAATCGCCACCCTATCGCAAGCATCACCAAGCTCATGACCGCAGCTGTGGTTTTACAAGAAAATCATTTTCAAGACATTGTCACCGTCAGCAGTAGTGCGGCCGCCACCGAAGGTTCTCGCATGGGCCTACATAGCGGTGAACGCATTACCATTTCACAACTGCTCTACGGTCTTTTGATTGAATCAGGCAATGATTCCGCCATGGCCTTGGCCGAAAACAATGCGGGTACCATTCCCAATTTCGTTGAAAAGATGAATCAAAAAGCAAACGACATGGGTATGAAAGACACACAATTCAAAAACCCAACGGGTCTCGATGCAGAAGGTGCCTATTCGAGCGCGCGAGATGTATCTGTGCTCGCGATGCACCTCATGAGTGACCCTCAAATTCGTGAAATCGTGCGCCTGAAAAATGCCGAACTCAAGACCGTCGATGGCGACACTCATATGCTCAAAAGTACGAATCTACTGCTCAATGAAATGGGCGTGGCTGGAATCAAAACCGGTAGCACCGATGCCGCCGGCGAATGTTTTGTGAGTTACGCAATCAGCCCTGAGGGGCACGCTCTCGTCACCGTCGTGCTGGGCAGTCATCAACGCTTTGCAGACACCAAAAACCTGCTAAACTGGCTCTACCAAAATACAGAGTACTAATATTTAGCCAATGCTTCCCATCACTGAAACCGTGCAGGATCTCATTCTCATCACGGGTTCGGGCTTTTTAGGGTTCGGTTTCGTGCTTTCGTGTGCATCCGCATTCACACGACTCTTGCAAAAACTTCAGATTAAAAAAACCATCCGCGAAGTGGCAAGTGACGGCAAAGCGGCAAGTCGTTTTCACGCCCTGCATCATCAAAAAAGCGGCACACCGACCATGGGTGGCATTCTCATTTGGGGGAGCACTTTATTTATCGTCGCATTCTCTCGTTTTTTATCGTACATCGGCGTCTTCGAACATTCACTTTGGAATCGAAAAGAAACTTACCTTGCCCTATTCACTTTGGTGACCGTGGCTCTGCTCGGCGCGCTCGATGATGTGTTCAATATCTACGGGTGGGGCCGCTCAAAAGGTCTCAATATTCGGCCCAAAATGTTCTGGTTGATCGTACTCGCGGTGCTCAGTGCTTGGTGGTTTTACTACAAACTAGACTACACGAGCCTCCACTTGCCTGGCATCGGCGACTTCACTTTAGGCCTCTGGATGATTCCCCTCTTCATTTTCATTTTCATCGGAAGTGCCAACGCTGTGAACATTACCGACGGCCTCGACGGCTTGGCCGGAGGTCTCGCTGTGATCGCCTATTTGGGCTACAGCGCTCTCGCATACGCCCACGGACTGCTCATTCTTTCTGCACTTTGTGCCGTGATTGCCGGCTCCACGCTCGGATTTCTATGGTTCAACGTCGCCCCTGCCCGCTTCTACATGGGTGATACCGGCGCACTCTCGCTGGGTGCAACTCTGGGCGTTATCGCCATGCTCACCAACACCGTGGCAGTACTCCCTTTTATCGCATTTATTTTCGTAGCCGAAACCCTCTCAGTGATGATTCAACTGCTTTCAAAGCGTCTCTTCGGTAAAAAAATATTCCGTATCGCACCCGTGCACCATCACTTTGAAGACTGCGGATGGCCCGAAACTCAAGTGGTCATGCGCTTCTGGATCATCGGAGGATTATTCGCTACGGTCGGGGTTTTGCTCGGGCTCATCGGCATGGGTAATGGGATCATCAATCTCTAAAACCGGCGCCGAAGAATAGTGCGGAGGCTCATTCATTTCATCCTGAGCCACTTCCATTTGTCGCAACATAGAATCAGGGAATGTTGAGTGACTTTGCAGTTGAGTCAGTAGCAATTCTTGAAGTTCTGGGTCTGCATTCGCAGTCAACAACCCATTCAAATCATCGAGTGATTCTTCTTGCAATGACAAGGCCATCAAGTTCATATCACTCACCATTTGCGCTCGTACATCCACCACACCCTCAGCCTGAGGCAACGATTCTGAGATTTTTAAAATCTCCCAATCTTGTATTTTTTGTTGCAACAAATCGCGCACCAACGGCAAACGTTCTGAAAGTGGAACGGCCTCAATATCAACAAAAGCGGCCTTCGAGGCGTCAGCATAATCTTGCAAAGAACTGCGCGCTTCATCCAAATCACCCTGGTTCAAAAGTTCGGGTAACGACGTGATGCGCTTCGATGCATTTTGAAGTCTTAGCTGAGGACGCTCTTTCGCATTGGCCAATTGAATGGCACTGTCAGAATCCGACAACACCAAGTCTTTGGCTGATTCCAAGGCCACACGATCACCTTCTTCAGAACTTCCATTCAACTGCAGTGCGAGTTCCTGATAACGAATCATGGCTACTTCTGCATCGGCAGGTCGGCCTTGATCCAAAAGAGCCTGCGCTTCCATCAAACGATTCCCTGCAGATTCCATTAGCAATTGATTGCGAGAAGCGGCATTGAAACTAAATCCAATTCTTAAATCTTCCGAGAACGTTTTGATGGGGTATAAAAGATCACCAGGCAAAACACGAACTTGAGTGGGCGGATTGGCATTGCGGCTGGCTAAAAATTCAGCTTCGTGTGCGTCACCAAAACTACGGTTGAAGTTCCACCAAGCGTTATCCACATTGTCTGAAATTTTCGAGATGCGAGTTCCGCCCTGAGAATTCAAAGCAACCTGAGCACCCGGACCCAAAGTCAGCTGTTCGGAATCATTCAAATTCGCACGAGCCACATTTTCAAGCACCGCCAAGAAAGTACCGCGCTCATTCACTTCGACACTCAATGACGATTGAGGATAGAGCGCCAAACGACCTTCTTGAGTTTCAATGAATAAATGGGGAGCAGGCACCGAAGAATCCAAAGTTTGTCCCCACAAAAGACCACGATTTAAAACAATCACAGTTTCAGATTGAACTTCACGCAACAAGGCAATGGTGTCTTCACCCAAGGTCACACGACTGCCATCGCGAAACAACAAATGCGCTGTGGAGTCATCGCCCAAAGCCACACGATCGCCGGGCTGAATAAAAATGGATTCATGTACCGGCTCACCATTCAAAGTGACGGTGCCCGAAACCGGCTCTAAAGTACTCGAATTGGAAGCTAAAACGACCGCCGGCCGGAAGGCTGGGAAGAGCAACGAAAGCCCAATCAAACTCAAAAGTGAAACTGAAGCCGCACGCTTGAAAAAGGGCATCCATAAAAACACAGGACGATCGGGCAACGCGTCTAAAAATCGCTCTTTGCTTTGCACGGCCAACAAGCGAGAGGGTTCCATGTCAGCGCTTGAACCCTTCAAGGCTCTCAGCTGTTCTTGATACAACGAGAGCCCGCGATCGGGCAGTCGACTTTCGAGTCGACGCCACACGCGAGCCTTCGCCGCGTTGAGTTCAGAGTCGTCGATGTTCATGGAATGGTTCATTGTTGGAATAAAGTTTCATAATGCAAACCCGCCTCTTCAAAACGGCGTTTCAACTCTTTCAAGCCTCGAAATTGAATGAGTCGCACATTGGCTTCGCGCTCACTCAAAACTTCCGCGATTTCAGCATTCGAAAGCCCGCTCAAAAACTTGAGCGAAAGCACCTGTCGATACGGATCTTTCAAACCCGCAAGTTCTTTACGCACCGCCTCCGCCATCAAACGACGTTCTGTTTTTTCAGCCGGAGCGGCCTCTTCAGACTCGTCTTTCAGCAATGGATCTAAAGTCACCAACGAACGATGCGTGCGATGATGATCGATCACGGCATTGTGCGCGATCTTAAAAACCCATGATGAAAAATGTCCATCTTGATTCTGATAGCGAGGCAAATTCAGCCACGTTTTCATGAACACATTCTCGACAATGTCGTCCACATCTTGCGCGTTCACACGAAAAAAAACATACCGATAGATCGGGTCAAAAAAGTGGTCATAAACACGACCAAACGCATCTTTGTCGCCTTCTTGGGCGGACACAATGCAGGCCAGAATGTCGGGGGGCGTGGAGGACATGGCGTGGAGAGGAGTGGCTTACCTATTTAAAACGTTCTCATGAGGGTGGCTGTTTCAAATAATCGTGAACTCGCTGAACTTCGACTGGACTCCCTATAAAAATCGGGGTCCTCTGCGAGTACGATTCGATCTTCAGATCTAAAATCGACCCAAGCTCACTGAGGGCTTTCCCGCCGGCCTTCTCGATGATGAAGGCCATCGGTGCACATTCATACAAAAGCCTCAATTTGCCTTGAGGTGCGCTGGGCATTCCAGGGTACATGAACACCCCACTGCCTTTCACCAAAATATGATGGATGTCGGGCACCATGCCACCGGTGTAGCGCAAGGTGTATTGCTCGGACATGAAGGCGTTCACAAGTTCGAGATAATCGCTGCGTTCGGCTGTGGCTCGCAAATTGCCGGGAGCAAAGTATTTTTTATCGTTTTTGAGAACGATTTTTTCAGATGAAAAATTCCAAGCTCCGTTCATCCATTCACCCATATAAACTCCGTCGGGCAAAGCCACGATCAGCAAGGTTTTGGGGCCATAGAGCGCATAAAGGGCCGCGACCATGTCACGACCGGTGTGACCCAAAACTTCTCGGCTCTCATAAATTCCAATGATGGTGCCCACCGAGAGATTCGCATCAAACAACGACGATCCATCGAGCGGATCGTACATCACGCAAAAAGTTCCTTCTTCATTGAAGAGCTTCGGCTCAGCCAATTCTTCGCTGCCCACAAGCCGAACCGACGTGAAACTTGCTAAGTTCTCTTCCAAAACTCGTTCCGCCGCCACATCCATAGCGATTTGCTCTTCACCAAAACTATTTTGAGTGCCCGCTTTACCGGTGCTCGTCACTAAAATCTCATCAGAAATCTGAGCGCACGACTGTGCCAGCGCCTCTAGAATTTGTGCCAGCACCTCACTCGCTCCGTGTTGAGTGAAAAAAGATTTCATTGATCTTGTGCAGGGTCATAGTTTCCTTGAGCCGCCAATCCATTCATACGAGCACGGTGCACAAGCGCTTTTTGAGCCGCTTCCACATTGTGTTCTCGATCCGCCGCCCACAATTTCAAGGCAGGGTCTTGAATCCCACGTCCATACGAAAAACTGAGAGGCCAGGGTAAATCGGCATGCAATTTGTGCATCAAATCGAGATGCACGGTGGAGTCTGAAGGGCTTTGCCCACCCGACAAAAACACGATTCCAGCGACTTCAGCCGGAACATGCTCACGCAAACATTTCACGGTTTCTCGCGCCACTTCTTCAGCCGTCGCTTTTTGAGGAGCATCCAAACCTGAAATCACCATGCTCACTTTTAAAATCAAACCTTCCAAAAGCACGCCTTGTTCACGCAATTCTGCAAATAAAGCATCGAGCACCCGTGCGGTCACCTCATAACAGCGTTCAATCGAATGTGTGCCTTCCATCAACATTTCGGGTTCCACCATGGGCACGATTCCAGCTTCTTGGCAGAGCGCCGCGTAACGCGCCAAAGCATGGGCATTCGCCTTCACGCAAGCCACGCTGGGCAAACCTTCGCCAATGGCAATCACAGCTCGCCACTTGGCAAAACCCGCGCCCAGACTGCGATATTCAGCCAAACGCTCACGCAAACCATCGAGCCCTTCGGTCACACTCTCGCCTTCGTGCAAGGCCAAGACTTTGGCACCCGTATCCACTTTGATGCCCGGGATCACTCCTGCGGCTTTCAAAACGTCAGCAAATCGCACCCCTGCATCGGTGGACTGTCGCAAGGTTTCATCGAACAAGATCATGCCGCTCAAAAAATCGCCCGCCCCTGGAGCAGTCACCAACAACTGACGATACGCCCGCCGCGTTTCTTCGGTGCAGGGCACGCCGAGTTTTTCAAAACGTTTCTGGCAGGTGGAGTGACTTTCGTCGATAGCCAAAACGCCCTTTCCTGGGGCCACCATCGCTCGTGCAGTGTTCATTAATAATGTGGAGTCCATGCGGTTGAGATTAATTGCTTCGAGTATAGCAAAAATCCGCAACTACGCACGAAAAAACCACCCCTGAGTAGAGGTGGTTTGAAGTTTCGAAGTATCAACTCAAATTCTTAACGGTTGGCATCAGAATCTGAGGGAGTGTCAGCAGGAGCCCTGGTAGCCGCCGTTTCAGCAGCAACCAAAGCTTGAGTCGCCACATTCAATGCCTCCAAAAGTTCTTTGACTCCAGGCTGAGATTCTTGACCTTTCAATGCTCTTTGCAAAGCAGGCAAAGCATTATTTATGAAATTCTGCGCAGCCATAAAATCAGTGCCAGCATCTACAGGACCGATCAAATCATTGAGCTCTCTTCGCAACCCTTGTCGGTTTCCAGCTTTCACAAGGTCTCGATCCAATGTCTCTTTATTTCGCATCACTTGCCAAGTGTGGCCTTCGCGCTTCATCTCATCAACTCTAGCCTTCAAAGTTCCTCCCTTAGCTTCAGTCACGATTTTTTGAATGCTTTCAGGGAAAGTTTCAGCAGGAGCTTCAACCGGGATTTTAGGATCCGTAGGGGCATTAGCCGGATCACCCTCTTCAACAACAGCCACCGGAGCTTTCTTGCCCTTCGAATGATCAAGCATTGCTTGTGCGGCGGCTTGAGCCTCGCGGGCAGTGTTTAAAGCTGTTGAAGTCAATTGGCAATTGGCTTCAAGGCCGTCAATAGCATTCTGAACACCTTGCCGTTCAGCCTCAAGTGCAACCAACCCAGCTTGAGCCTCTGAAATTTCCCCCTCAAGCAGCTCCGCTCTCTCTTTAGCTACGCTTCCAACAGATCTCAGCCAAGCCAAACCTGTAACACGTGCCATGCCATCTCCAAGTCTTCCAAAGAATCCGGGGGCCGAAAATCTCGCTTGAGCCTGGATAACAGCAAGCTCCTCATTCTTCGCAGTCAGATTAGTTTGAGCTAAAGATATCGCACGACCCAGTCCGACAATTCTCCGATCAAGATTGACACGAGGTTGTCGAAGCTGATTCAAGGCATTTTCAACAGCCGTAACAGCATTCCTCACCTTCTCAAGAGAAGCTTCAGCCAACTGAACAGCGGCTTCATCAACCCCTTCTACAGAAGTTTCTTTCTTTTCAACTCTTTCAGGAGCGTTGCCCAGTTTATCAGCTTTTTCAGGAATCTTAGCTGCTTTAAGCGTCTTAATAAATTTTGATTCAGAGGCTGCAAGAGCGGGAGCCGGTGCGGGCGCGGGTGCGGGCGCGGGTGCAGGTTCTGCAGGAGCGGGAGCCGGTGCAGGCGCGGGCGCAACAGGAGCCACCACAGGTTTTTCAGCAGTGTGCAAAACAGTCATTGCCAAACGAATACCCTTCAAGAAGGCATCGGCAGCTTGAGCGCTTTGAGCGTCGGCATAATCCATAAAACCTCGAATCTCTTGATCAAGTTTTTGAAATCCAGCCACTTCTCCAGCGCGAGTTGCATCATTGATTTGATTTCGTTGATCAAATTGAATCCCCGGCAAACCATAGAGACGATGGAGTTCATTTCGAAGTCCATGTCGCTCCCATGCATTTCGAGGATTTTCATCTCCCAAACCCTGACGGAGGGTGGCCTCGTCTCGAGTCACTTGCCAATTTTGCTTTCGCATTCCTGCAAGCAACTGAGGCAAACGACCTTCCATAACTGTTTTCATAAGAGCTTCACGACTGGGGATCAACTCACCAGAAGATGTAGGTGCTTCAACAACCGCATGAGCAGCCGCCGCAGTCTCCGCAGCCACTTCCGCCGGAGCCTCAACTCCACTTGAAGTTTCATTCGCTTTGGTTTCAGCCTCGTGCAACAAACGAACGGCTCGCTCCAAGTTTTCTAAGAATTTTTCAGCAGGATATTTAAAGCCAAGCCCTTGAGCTTGGTCCCAACCGACAGTGCCTTCCATCTTAGTTGAAATTTCAGTCTTCATTTGGGCAAGAGCGGCCACCTCTTCCGCGCGTTCAGCCGCTTGATTGTCGACTTGGGCAGGAGCCAAGCCTAAAAATTCCCGAACTTCTCTACGAAGTCCAATTTGTTCACCTTCAGCATTGTCACCATTCAATCCGTCTCGAAGAACATTTTCATCACGAGACACTTGCCATTTTTCATCCTCCATTCTTTTCATGATGTCGGCCAACGTGCCATTATCAATGGCTGCCATCAGCTCATCTTTATTGGTAGGAACGGCAACTTGTGCTTGTTCCGGTGAAGCGCTCGCAGAGGTACTTGACATAAATAAATGTTAATTTTTAAAGCAGAAGGCTATTCTACCGCTTTTCAGCCAAAGAGTCAAATCTAGATTCTGCACATTTCGCAATTTTATGGTACAATGGCAAGATTTATTTTCATCCATGACCACAAATATCAACCTCCCTAAAGGCCCCGGATCTTGGCCCGATCAAGAAAAAAGCCAGCGCAGTGAAACCTATAAAGATCTTTTAGATCTAAAAGGAGGCACCTATAAAGCGGGCCGCGACAATTTGGCCTCAACGGTTCTGGAAAAGGTTTCAGACCCAAAAAGAAACTACGGCTACTGGGATGTGATCAGCATGACTGAAAAAAGCACCATGCCCGTGAGCACGATCATTCAAAATGCATTCAAACAAGGGGGTGAATCTAAGCCCAAAGAATTGATGCAATATAGCTTGGACTACTTGGTGAATGGCGAAGAAAATAAGGGTGGAAACTTCAACAAAGGCAAAGAGGTGAATATCGATCGAGTGGTGAAAGGTGACTTGGTATACATCAAGTTGGATCCCGCCACAAATCGCTGGATTCTCGAAGTCTTCGACCAATCCTTAAAAGACATTAAAGATGGTGAAAAATCTGAACAATATTTGAAAATGAAAGGCTTTCTATTCCCTCCCAGCCGACTTCAAACAAGCTCAACAGGGCCAGAGGCAGATCCTGCAAATACTTCTCAATCAACTCCATCCGCAAATTCAGATCTTAAATTCAAGGAGAACGACGTCAAAGACGAATACGCCATTAAAGTGGATGGCAAACCAGGCGCTCTATTGCCTCAAAGTAACGAATATTTAGAAGTCGCCGACCCCAAGCTATTTGCCGAAGGTTTGCTCGCACAATACGACAGCATGGGGGTGGAACCGTTCATGAAAGGGCTCGATGGCCTCACTCCATCTGCTCGGGAACAAGTTCTCACCGTATCATTCAATTTATTGGGGCAACAAAGTCCTGAAAAGGCCTACAAGCTCATGCAAGAGATCACCACCAATGAGCAGAGTGCAAACAAATGGCTCCTGTCTGATGAAATGGACCGACTCGCCAGTCTCGCAAGCAATGCGGGTAGAGAGGATGAAGGGCGATTTTGGAATCTTCAAAAGATATTCGCATTGGGCGGTGCTGACCACGGAGATATCGATATCATTCGAAACATCTACAAGATCATCGGCATGATCGACAAGACCAAACTGGCTCCCGAGCTCAAAACCATGCTCGAAGAAAACGAAAAAAGCCTCGACCTTGTCATGAAACGGGCCTTGGCTCTCGACATGATCAACAGTTCTCTAAATCAAGCAGGTTCCACATTTAAAGACCCCGAAGGGCTTGCCGAATTGAAGGCCATGGGCCGCAGTGCCCTCAGTGATGAGCTCGAAAATGGCTGGAACGACAATGATGCCGATGTATTTCTTTCAAACGCACACGTCACCGAAGCCTTGCGACTTCTGGTCGCTTATCAGTATCCAAAAGATTTGATGGCCGGCGTCAAAATCGACAATCCCATCTCATATTACTTCGAGCAAATTCGAAACGGCTCCATCCAAACGATCGAAATTCCAAAAGGAGTGACTGAAACCGTGCAAGACCCTGTGGGAAATGGATTTTCTTATCCGGACGGAGGAATTCTCGACCTCAGTCAATTGTTTGTGAATCGATCGGCAGAATTGCGAATCTTCGATGAATACCAAAAAGGAAACGAAAACCTAGGTGAGAGCACCATATGGGGCGGATATATAGGAAACGCAGGTGCCTTCATGGGCAACGAAACCCCAGATGGCGCACGCGGACAAATTCAACGAGGCCTCATCAACGGCTCAGATCAACTCTTCGCACGATCGATGTTCGAAAAAAACGGCGAACTCGGCACTGTTGAGCAACTTTATCTAGAAAAGATCAAAGAATCCATGAAATTGGGCCGTTATGACGAAGCCCGAGATCTCTGCGTTCAAGTCTTGGCAGATCCTCTCAAAGGCAAAAAAGCGCTCACAAAAACAGAAATTGATGCCAAAACCAATGAACTGTGGACCGACTGGAAAACACCCATCGAGGCTCAAGTCACTTTGGATTTGGATGCAAAAGGCATCACCGATGCCGACGCCAAGCGAATTCCAAATGAAAACGGCGGCTTTTATCGAGATCGCGCCGATTTCATCAATGCCACAGCGCGAAAGGTGGTCGAAGGTAAAGCCACTCTTGAGCTTCAATCCGAACCTGCTGAAGCACTCTACAATGACCCATCAGCTCAATCTTCGCTCAATGGCCTTCAAAAAGCCGCTCTCGAGCAAATGGCAGAACTGAACGGTTATGGAACTTTCGACCTAAAAGAAGAGAATTATGATTTTGGAGTCAGTGTGGCCAAAACTGTCACTGAAATCACCGTGACCACGGTCGCCCTCTCCGCTACAGGAGGTTTGGCCGCCGGAGCTCTCGGAGCCAGTGAATTTGGCACCGTCGGTGCCACCATGGCCATGCGTGGAATGGAAGCAGGGCGAGTATTGAGCGCCGGTGAACGCGCCTTCCTTCTTGGAAGGGGTTTGAACGCTGGCCGCACTATTCCAGGTCTCACCCGCTTGGCCGAAGGGCTGAGTACGGGAACTGGCTACTCTGCCGCCATCGGTAGAAATGTATTGAGCTCGACCGGATTCGTAGAGTCGATGCGAGCCATGCACGGAGACAGCTTGAACATCGCAAACACAGAAGGCCTCATGGAAGTGGCGGCCACAGGAGCCACTTTAGGAGTTTTGAACGGGACACAATCCTTCTTGCGAGGAGGAATGAGCGGAACTCGTGCAATTGGAGGTTTGAGCCAAAGGCTCGGTGGTTTGAATACAAGCTTGCGTTCTTACGGCTATTTAGGGGCCGCCGGAGCTAATGCTCTCGAAGCCGTTCCTGAATTTGGAATGATGTTGGGTCTCTCAAAAGTTCAAAAGGAACTTTCGGTCGCCACTGGCTTGATCAGTCGAACCCAAGCTGAAGCTATGGAACATCCCGACTACAGCGAATGGGCTCATTTGGCCGGAGTCGTGTTAGGACTCCGAACCTGGCGCATGGCCACAGCAGCTCGCGCTCCAGAAGAAGTGGTACGTACCGAGCCTGAACCCACACCTGAGCCAGCGCGCGAACCCGTAGCTGACACACCAGCACCCACTGAACCCGTAGTGGAGCCAAAAACTCCTACATCTGAGCCGGTAGCAGAACCAGTACCTCAACCTCCAGCAGGAACTCCAAAGCCTAAAAACAATAAAGAGGCACCATCTAAAGAAGATCGTAAGGTCATTGAATCGAAAAAAGATTTGAAAGATACAAGAAAAATTAAAGAGCCTTCTGCGGAACCAGCCAAAGAGCCTGCCATCGCAGAAGTTGCCAAACCTCATATCAATATTCCAACTTCACAGACGGAATTGAGAACCATCATGGTCAATGGTAGATCAGGTGATTTGATTGAAATCATGAAGAGAGATATGGGTTCTATACTCGGAAGAGGATTTGAATCAGGCGGAAAAGAAAGAATGGCCGATTCTGCTCAATTTGGAGAAGGGCGTAAGAAATTAGAGATAGAGGTGGCCGGGTTTTTAAAAGAAGCTCCTGCAGCTCGTAGTTTTGAACCTGACTACCTCGACGCGAGTCGACTACTGACCGAACTGCAGGTGAAAACTTCCAGCTACAAAGATCCCAATGTGAGTAGAATTATCGAAGTATTGAGAAATGCCTTAACAATTCTTCAAGGCGCCTCCAACAATACAGGTGCAGGCAACGGGAAGGAATTGTAGTTCAAAACCATCCTACAAAACCCCTCTCCTTTCAGAGCGGTGGCTTTGTAGATTTCCCCTTAACCCCCAAACAGGGCGGCCATTATTGAATTGAGCACTTATTCAGCCTGCGCCACTTCTTTCACCGGCAAGACATAACTCACCGCATCTTCGGTCGGATGCACCATTCCCAGCGCCGCACCTTCAATGGTGGTCAACGACTGAGCCTGCAAAATCAAGGTATCGGTCACTTCAGTTTCAACCACCAAATTTTGCTGGTCCACCTGCAATTGATTCAACAGATAACCTTTGGTCGACTTTGAGTTGAGCACCAAAATCGACACCAATCCCATCATAATAGCCAAAGCTCCCATGGCGACCAACGCGGTCATCATTTTGGTAGTGGAAGCAGGCATTAAACGTTCATGCTCATTTTTA
>CAZBZW010000003.1:25616-27979 GCA_964496535.1 uncultured Candidatus Peribacteria bacterium | reverse complement strand
TGATGTTTCTTCAGGGCATCGGAATATTCATAGTCTGCCTTCGAGGCAACTTTGGAGAAATCTTCACATCTGCTCCACCACAGGAATCCCCAAAATTCCCAGACCGGCCTTCAGTTGCAACATGAACGCTCGCACCAAGCCCACGCGCGATCGTTTCACACGTGCGTCGGTCACATCGGCCACACGCACGACCCCGTAAAAACGGTTGAAAGTTTGGCACAAAATGTACAAATGCGTCGCCACAATATGGGGCTTTCGTTCCAAATAAGCCTGTTCTAACGTGTGCGGAAAGCGCAACAAAACCCGCAACAATTCCAGCTCCAATGGCTCGCTCAAAACCGGCAAACCGCTTGTCGGCACATCACCCACCTTTGCCAAAATGCTATGACCACGCGCATACGAATACAGCAAATACGGCGCCGAATTGCCTTCCAGTGTCACCACTTTATTCCAATCGAACACGATGTCTTTCACGCGATCTTGCGACAAAACCCCATATTTCACGGCCGCCATTCCCAACAATTCTCTCAACACTTCCAGTTCCGCCCGAGGCAATTCTGACCCTTTTTCGGCCGCCAAATGCCCCGCTTTTACCGCGGCTTCATCAAGCAAATCCATCAACTTGATGATGTTTCCTTTGCGCGTGCTCATCGACGCATCCTGAAATCGCATGCGTCCAAACACCACATGTTCCGCCTTCGTTTCACCCAAATAACCCAGCGCCGCGCCCACTTCAAAAACCTGCTCAAAATGTAAGGATTGTGCGTGATCCACCACGTACCAAACTTGCTCCGGATGCCACGTCTCCACACGATATTTCAGGGTCGCCAAATCTCGCGTCAAATACAAGGTCGCTCCATCCGATTTTCGCACCATCGCCGGAGTCTGCTCCGCCCCTCGATCAAAAATCAATGCACCTCCCTCGCCTTCCACAAACAAACCGCGCTTCAAACCGTCCTCAATCACTTCTTCAGCTCGGCTCAAATAAAAACTCTCACCCATGTGGTGGTCGACTGAAATTCGCAGTCGTCTCAAAATGGTTTCCAGTTCCTGCAAACTCACGGCCACCATCCATTCCCAACGCTCTTTATAGTGGGCATCGCCCTCTTCCAGCGCCTTGAAAATACGACGCGCCTCATCTTCCAAACTCGCATCTTTTTCAGCCTCGCTACAAAATTGCACATACAATTTCGTCAATTCTTCTGTCGGATTTTTCGTAATCACGGCCATGTCGCCCCACTGATCGACGGCATACAACAGCTTTCCAAAATGCGTTCCCCAATCTCCAAAATGATTGATGCGAATCACTTCTTGCCCCAAAAACTCAGCCAAATTCGCCAACGAGTCGCCCAGAAAGGTCGTGATCACATGATGCACCCCCATCGCCTTTGCCGCATTCGTGCTCGGATACTCCACAATCAATGCACCTTCAAATAGATCACCGCCTGAAACCTCCGCACCTTCCTCTAAAATGGTCAATGATTCCTCTAAAAACGCACGCGACAAAAATACATTCACAAAACCCGGAGCCGCCGCCTCCACTTTTTCAACTCGAAAATCTTTTTCCAGCGCATCGGTCATCATCTCAGCAATTTTCAACGGAGCCATTCCCACGCGTTTGGCCAATTTCAACGGAGCTGAACACGCCACGTCGCCATGCGCAAAATCTTTACTGAACGAAAGTTCACATGCGGCCAACGCCTCTTCGGCACTCAAATCGGTAAAGGCCGACGAAACAGCCGCCGCCAACCAAGGCTTCAACTCATGAATCAAGTTTTTCATGCGCTCAATCTAGCGAAACTTCACGAATTTCGCCAGCCCACCATGATTTGACAGAAAACAGAAAAAGGTTTAAAAACAGAAAAATCTAACCAATCTGCTTTCATGCGTATCAAATTTTTAGGCACCATCCTCGCTCTCACTGGAATGTTGGTGGCCGCAAGCCCGGCCTCAGCTTTCAGCACCACAGGACCTCACTTCACCGACCCAATTCAAGGGGGTTACACCGTGGTTGAAGGCAGCGCAGCTCCATTCCGCCCGGTTGGATGTCACTGTTGATTATGGCGATGGGTCTCCTATTTTTACCGAGTCATACCCAGCTGTCGATATTGCACAGCGCGAATTTCACATCAAAGATCGTACATGGAGTTTGCCAGCACACCCTGCCTTTGATGATGCCATCGGATTCATCTTCAATGAATTCCCTTATTACCGCCAATATCCTCAAGGCCACCTCTACACCAGCGCTGGAAGCTACAGCCTCTATATTCGCGCCGACCTGCGGTCTGAAGTTCCCAGTTTGGATGTGAGCGCGTACGAGCCTTTGAAGATCGAAGTGCCCGTTCGGGTCATCCCTGCACCAG
>CAZBZW010000003.1:24413-25599 GCA_964496535.1 uncultured Candidatus Peribacteria bacterium | reverse complement strand
TTCCGATGAGCTTTCGATAGAAATGCGATACGAAGGCCCTCAAAGCCTTCAGTTCAGCATGAATAATGTCACCGATGCCCTTCGAGAAGAACTTGAAAACAACTTACGGCTCGAAGTCGCAAGAATAGGCAGCCCATTTCAACTCTTCAGCGCCAGTTTCACAGAGTGGCAAGTCTTGGGGCTCGCTCAAGATCAATACAAGGTGACCATTCAAAATGCGAGCGCCACCCTTGGACTCAATCCTGCAGTCGACTCTTTTTGGGTGAAGCTTATGTTCGGTCACGACGGTATCAGTGGCCTTTTAGAGGACAGTTTCATTTTAGATGGCAGCTCTCAAAACAACTATCAGGAATTTCCAAACGGAGCCCCTCTTAAAATGACGCTCGATCTCGGAGCAAACGCAACGATTCGTGCAGGTCGCGCATTCAGACAAAACGGAGTGCTCAACAACATCAATCCCGCCTCAACCTCTATCACTTACGTTACAAAGTGGGGAGACGGGTCGGCAGATTCTAAAGGACTGTCCGCAACCACCGGTCCTACCAAAACATTCACCCTGAACCATACTTATCAAAATCGAGGCGTTTACACTGTTTCGACCTGTGCCAACGATGGATTCCGTGAAGTGTGCGATCAAGTTTCCGTACGAGTGAACTAGTCGCCCCTTGTGAAATCAGCAACAGGAGGGTAAAATCCCTCCTGTTGCTTCTAATTTAAAGCTTTGAACTCGCTCAATCCCGATTTAGTCCTCGCCTTCGCTCTTCTCATCATATCCGCTTTCTTCTCGGCCGCCGAGACAGCTTTTGTCACGCTTTCACCCGCACGAGTGAGGGCTCTTGTGGAATCTAAAGCAGCTGGCGCCAGTCTTTTGCAGACTCTCAAAAACAATCACCATCGCACGCTGATCAGTATTTTGATCACCAACAACATTTTGAACATCGCCGCCGCTTCCATCACCACGGTGGCCATGACTCACGCCTTTGGCTCTGCGGCTGTCGGAATCTCCACTGCCATTGTCACGGTACTCGTCATCGTGCTCGGTGAAGTCATTCCAAAATCACTGGGTGTCAGCTTTCCCCGCCACATCTTGCTCTTCATGAGCCCCATTCTTTGGCTCACCGGAATTCTCTAGTTGCCCGTTCTCTTCGTGATGTTGGCGGTCTTGATGCCCGAGCCCCCGCGGCCC
>CAZBZW010000003.1:12904-24403 GCA_964496535.1 uncultured Candidatus Peribacteria bacterium | reverse complement strand
CTTTTTGGAGGTCAAAAACAGGCTCAGGTCACCAATGAGGAGCTCATCGCCATGGCCACAATCGGGGCCGAAGAAGGTTCGATCGACGACCAAGAGCGCGAACTCATCGAAAACGTGCTCGAGTTCAACGACATTCGTGTGGAAGACATCATGACACCCCGCGTTCATGTCAGCTCCGTTCCCGAATCGGCCACTCTCGAAGAGGCTGCCGGATACATTTTGAACGAAGGCTATTCCCGCATTCCCATTTATCGCGACACCATCGACAATATCGTCGGCATCGCCCACGCCCGCGATTTTCTAAAAAACGTGCTCGAAGCCAGCAATCCTCGTGAGGTCACCCTGCGTCAAGTTCAGCTTCACACCCCTCTCAAAGTGGCTCACACCACGCCCATTCACGACCTTTTTCACCAGTTCAAGACTCAAAAAACTCATATGGCCATTGTGATCGACGAGCATGGCGGCACCGATGGCATCATCACTATGGAAGACTTGCTCGAAGAAATTGTGGGCGACATTGAAGATGAAGAAGATACTGAAGACCTCATTCGACCTCTCGGTGAAAAGCATTTTGAACTTTCAGGTCGCGTGGAGCTCGATGAACTCAGCGAACTCACCGGCCTTGAGTTTGAATATCCTGAATACAAAACCGTGAGTTTCTTGATGGCCGAAAAGCTCGGTCACTTGCCTAAAGAAGGCGAATCTCTCACGCTCGACGGCTGGGAGCTCAAAGTGACCAAAATGCTCCGCAACACCATCCTGAAACTGGGCTTACGCCACCAAGGGTCCGATAAATAATTTCAAAAACCGTAATAAAGAAAGAACTTGTGAAGGTCATTTATCGAACCACAACGGGAGTTCCGATAATGGTGAACTTGTATAGAGTTTCCGCATCGGCATCGCGAGTGCGAATGCATCCATGGCTCACGGGACGGCCCATGTGATTTTCAGCTTCTTTCCAGAAACTCGAGCCGTCTCGGTTGCCCAAGTAAGGCAAGCCATGAATTCCGAACCCACGCGCATCCCAGAATTGCCAGTATGGCATTCGGTAATGAGGCGATTTACCACCAATCCTCAATTCTTGTTTTTGGAAAATTTTGTAATGACCTCTTGGGGTGGGAGTGTCGTGCGCTCCGCTCGAAATGGGCATTTCCCACACCACGAGCTCACCAAATCGTGCGCGCATGCGTTGCTCGCCCAAGTTGGCCTCCAAATTACGTTCTTTCCCCGCCAAACTTTGAGCATTGATCGAGATCGCTTTCACAAAACTCATATCATCACGCATGGCATCCGTGGGTTGACCCACTTCCACATCGATCGAAATGACGTCTGAAAGCCATGCCACACCTTCAACTACTGGTTGAAAGTACTCGCGATACAAATCATTTTCATGCTCCGCCGGAGCGAAACTCTTCACATTCACGCTGAACGTTTCACCCGGATCAGCAAACCGATCGCTCATCACAAGTCGATTGGCTCCATTCCATCCATTCACAGCGTTCAGTGCATTGCCAAACACACTGTCTCGATCCATGGGTTTTTGAGTGCCCAACTGGAAATGAGGCACATCCAGACAGGTGCTTTTGGCCGAAAAAAGCCGCACATTGCCCGTATTCTTGAATTCAAAATTCATTTCAAATTCTTCACCCGCCTTCACAGACTTGCTGGTAGAAGCTGAAATCAATTCCACCGAGTACTCTGGATTTTCAGGAAATTCATAATCGCAATAGGTCCATTCTCCAACTTTAGCGCTCAGTTCAGGCAAGCCCAACGGAGACATGATCAAGCCCCGAACCGGATCCAACGTTTTGCCTAAAACCGAAACCTGTACATGTTCGTTTTGCAAAATGCCCAACGCCATGACCACCACAAACCCAAAAGAGGCGGCAGAAAGTGCCAACACAGACTTCAAATGATTTGTTTTTGTTTGAGAAGACATCCAGGCATTTTACCAGAATTTCTTAAAGCATGCAATACGTACGATCACGGATAAGAAACCCCGTAAGAAGTGGGAGGCCAGAAGGGGCCCAACTCAGGATAGATAGGCGAGTCCAGATTCAAATTTCGTGCATAGGTCCGAGCATCGCACGCACTCACAGTACAGCGCTCGAAATCAGATCGAAACCATCCATCGTTAATACGAGTGAAAAATTGAGGTTCATCCCCCCAAATATCCCAGTTCACACCCACCGCCATCCGATTGGAACTTCCACCATGGTGAATCGAGAGGTCGAATAAATTCAGTCGACTGTGGGGCCAGCCTTCATGATCGAGAGCCGCTTCAAGTTCTTGGCTCACAAGTCGCCGCTCATTGAGGTTTTGAGTCTCTTCAAAAGCACCCATTGCCCACACATCGCAATCTTCAATTTGAGAATCGCAAAAAGGTTTCCAGTCGGCGACATAAGGGCGCGCGATACGCCGAGCTTCATCGCAGACCAGCCTCAAGATGTCGACTCGATCAGGGTCGTCCGTGCCTACTGAAAAAACCATGGCCGCCGCCTCACGCCCCAAAGGACTCACTTCAACTTCATAATGCCAGTCCGGCTCATGCGATTCTCTCACACGCATTTCAGCCGGTAAAAAATCACCTTTTTGAATATTAAAGCAGGTTAAATGAGCATCTTCCGCATTGCAAACCACTCCTCTTCCTTGCACACAGCGTGCCACTGCATCCCGCACTCCAACGGCACTTGCCCATTCTTCATCAGAAATATGCACTCGAGGCAAAGAATCTTCGGTCACCCCTCTACCGTTCGCAACAGCTCGTAACCTTGGTCCGAAATTTTGAGATGAACTCAAAACTTCAACTGCTGCCGACGTGTCAATTGGAGTGGGTCGAGGGCGCTCAAGCTCGTTCGAATTCGAGCGAGCCCCCAAGGCCACCAAGAGTGGCAGGGTGCGTCCAAATGTGCGTCCAATAGAAGCCATAATAAAAACAGAGTCTGATTGTCTAAAGAATCTGCAATTTTGTCAATAAAGTCGCTCCTTTATTTGTCTAAGAGCTTTTGCAATTCTCTTTTGAAGCTCTCGACATCTTTAAACTGACGATACACCGATGCAAATCGAATGTACGCCACCTCATCGAGTCGCTTCAGTGCGTGCATCACATCTCGACCAATGATCGAGGCATCGAGCTCCTTACCATGCGCGCTCCAAGCCGTTTCGAGTTGGCCCAGCATTTGATCCACCTGTTCTTGAGTCACCGCTCGTTTTTCGCAGGCCCGCCAAATACCACGTTCCACTTTGTCGCGATCGTAAGTTTCTCGCGAGCCATCTTTTTTCACCACAATAAAATTCGTATTTTCAACTTTCTCAAAAGTCGTGAATCGAAAATTGCAGCCCACTTTCTCGCATTCTCGACGACGTCGAATACTGCGGCCTTCATTCGCTTCACGCGAATCCACCACTCGGGTGCTCAAGTTGTGGCATTTAGGACAAATCACAAAAGCAGTTTAGCAAAAAAAATCAAATTTGCTAAACTGGCGACACATGCCTAAAGAACTCGCTGTTCTCATTGCCGTTTCTGCCATTCCCACCGCAATCTGGGCGTATCTGATTTTTGAAGGACGCAAGACGTCTCGCTGGCCCTTGATTCTCGCTTTTTTGTTGGGAACCCTCACCGTTTTGCCCATCGTAGCACTTCAATATTTTTGGGTCTTAGAGCCTAAATTCGACATCTACAACTTGATTCGTGAAAAAATTCAAGAAACCCTGCTCTTCAACGTGGCCACCTTGTTGACCGCCGCTCTCATCGAAGAATTTTTCAAAAGTGGAGTGGTGCGCTTCATCGATAAAACCCGTGTGAGTATTCAAACCGTGGGTGACGCCATCAATTATTCAATTTTGGCCGGCCTTGGATTTTCATTCATTGAAAACATTGTCTACTTCTATTCTATCTACTCTCAAACCGGCGCCGAAGGACTCATTTTTCCGCTGATTTTCAGGTCGATTTTCACCATGTGTGCCCACATGACCTTCTCAGGGATTTTCGGTTATTTCTATGGAATTTCTAAATTTGCCAAGCCGATCGTTGAGACCAAATTGTTCAAAGGCGAACGCCAAAGCCTCGTGCGCCTCTACTCCAAATTTGCAGGAGTCAACGAGCCAAACGCCTTTGCGCAACTCAACATGGCCAAAGGATTGCTCATCGCCACCACCCTACACATGGGCTTCAACCTCGCGCTCGAGTATGAAAAATTTATTCCCGTCATGATGATCGTCGGGGGTGGTTTCGCCTACCTGCTCTACCTGCTCGCTCACCGCGCCGGAGCCATCGCCTTCACCAATCAAGGCCGCCTTTCGACCATGGCCACAAAAGATACCGACGTGGTTTTGCAACTCTTGGGCATGTGGTCTAAAGAGGGTCGCACCAAAGACGTGATGGACATTTGCCAGCGCCTGCTCATGCGCGACCCCGATAACCACGTGGTTCAGCTCTTTTTGGCCGAAGCTATGGATCAGCAAAAGCTAGCCAATCTCGAAGAATCTTTTTTATCGATCTTCGATCCCTCTCAAACCAAACGCCAAGAACCCAGCCTGCGTGGACTGGTTCAGCAGAAAATCCTCATGGAAATGCTCAAAGATTCTCAATCTCAAGCGTCTCTTCCGCAAACGAATCCGTCATCCCCGATAAATAGTCCCGCAACGCCAGTGGCTCCATCGATTCCTTCAACACCCCAAACAGAGCCCGAATCACTTCTTGCCCGTGCTCTGAATGCTGAAGAACCTCAGGATGAAAATACAGACGATTCGTCAAAAACTGCTTGAGTTCGGCATTCATCGCCTGCATCTCTTCCGAAAAACCCACCAACGGCTCAGCACACGCATAAACATCTTCAAGGGTATGCACTCCTTTCGCCTGCAAACGTCGTTCGGTCTCGGTCAAAATGTCTTCAACCATGAGCCGGATGATGGCGCTCACCGTTCTGCCCTGTCGAATGCGATCGTCATCGATATTTTGCAGAGCCTTTCGCCACAGCGCGACCCCCGCTAAATCATTTTCGGTGAACAATTCACTCCTCAGACCATCATCCACATCATGATTTTGGTACGCGATTTCATCGGCCAAATTCACCAACTGAGCTTCGAGTGAGGGCCTCACCCCTTCCACTCCTTTCGGATGATCCCAGGCAGTCTCATGTTTTTGCATGCCTTCCAGAACTTCGATACTCAAATTCAAACCCAGAAAATCAGGGTAGACCCGTTCGATTTCGGTAACGACGCGATAGCTTTGTTGATTGTGTTCAAAATCCAAGCCCAGCGGCTGCAAACATTCTGACAGCGCATGTTCGCCCGCATGCCCAAACGGCGTGTGACCCAGGTCGTGCGCCAGCGCCACGCACTCAGCCAAATCTTCGTTGAGGCCCAAACTTCGCGCCAAATCTCGCGACAACTGCGCCACTTCCAAACTGTGCGTGAGCCGCGTGCGGTAATGATCGCCGTGATGCGCCACAAAAACCTGAGTCTTCCCTTTCATCCGTCGCCATGCCCGACTGTGCAAAATACGGTCACGGTCACGCTGAAAGCAGAGCCGATCCATCGCCTCAGTCTCAGCATGCAATCGCCCACGCGACCTCGAGCTGTGCACGGCATAGGGCGCCAGCACCAAGGATTCAAACAGTTCGAGTTCAGTTCGGTTTCGGATCATATGAAAGATGATAGCACATTCACAAATTTGATAAACAAGGCATTATATTGTATAATACAGGTATGCAAGCTCTATTGGAAAGAGAGGACAATGACAGGCTCTCAGAAGAGGCCATGCTTGCAATTGGAAAGAAGATCAGTCAAGAATTGAACAATTGTGCGGAAGAGATCAAGAGGATTTATCAAAATTCAAGGAATATCAACTCAATCACCGCCGAAACGATTGGGCATGCAATCCGTCAAATTCCTATAGCCCATTTTGGCGAAACAACTCATCTTTGGATTGACGTAATCAATGGTCGAAACCCAGAAATGCTCGCGTCGTTGACCACGAATCTTCGGCAATGTTTATTGAATAATGCAGACGTGAACCTATGCCTATTGGCATTCATCCATTGTGTGCTTCGTGATGAGCCTCAACATCAATTTGATGAAGCGATAAGGATCATGCTGGACTTGCAGCCTAAACTTGCAAGAATTGAATCGCCCCAAGACGCGCCAAAAGGCCTTCTTGCCAGAACAGCTAGAAAAATTCGTCAAATCATGTCGGGAAATAATCGCTCCGATTGATTTAGCTCTCAAGAGTGAAACTTCCGATGCACCTCTTTCAAATGCTCATTCGTCGAATGCGTATAAACCTGAGTGGTGGTGATCGATGCATGCCCCAACATGTCTTGCACGGCTCGCAAATCGGCCCCGCGATGCAACATTTCGGTCGCAAACGAGTGTCGCAAAATATGCGGAGTCACCTTCTTGCCCAAGCCCGCCATGCGAGCCGCCGTGCGCACCATCGACTGAATCGAATACGCCGTCAGCCGCCGTTTTTCGCCCAAGTTCAACCCCTCATCCTCACGTGAACGGCCGTGACTCACAAACAAGGGTTCCCAAACATCGGTGCGCTCTGCCAAATATCGTTCCACCCACTTGGCCGCCCGCTCTGAAACAAAAACAACTCTCGCCTTTCCACCCTTTCCTCGCACTGAAAATTCCCGACGCTTCAAGTCGACCTGACTTCGATTCAGTGAAACCAATTCCGATACGCGCAAACCTGTGGAATACAACAGTTCCAAAATCGAACGATCCCGCATTCCCTGCACCTTCTCAATATTCACCGCTTTGAACAGTCGTTCCAATTCCTCACGACTCAAAAAATCCACAATGCGATCAGGTGTTTTTTTGAGGTCAATTTTCTCAGGACTCAAGCACGGCACATCTTGCTTCTGCAGGTACTTGAGAAAAGCCCGCAAGGCCACCAAATGATAATTCTGAGTCTTCAGTGAAAGCGGCCGCTCTCTCGCATCGGCAAATCGATTCAAAAATAACTGATACCCGTGTACATCCTCTAAATCGAGTCGGCCAATCTCACGTCCCTCCACGAAATCATGAAATCGCTGCAGGTAGTGATGATAATTTTCAACGGTCTTTCGCGATTTTCCTTTGCCCACTTCCAAATGCTCTAAAAATCGAGTGATTTGATGCTGAAGAGGGCTGACAGAAGTCATATCATTTCGCCAATGCGTATAAAACTCGCGCGGCCTCACGCCGAGTCAATCCGGCGCCCGCATTAAAACTGCTATCCTTACTCAGACCGTTCGCCAATGCGTAGGCCGCCCCACTCGAGAACCAATCTGTATTCGACACGTCTTTATAGCCCTTCACATAGGTCCATTTTTTGCCACTCATACGAGCCAACATCGTGAAAAATTCCCCCCGAGTCACTTCTTGCGAGGGAGCAAAATGCGTGTCGTCCACCCCTTTCACAATGCCACGAGAATACGCAGTCACTACCGGCCCAAAAAACCAATCGGACCCACTCACATCCACAAACGGTTCGTCACCACCACTCACGGCAATGCCATGTGATTTTAACAAAACCTTCACCAAACCTGCTCGATTCAAAACGGCTTCAGGGTTCACATTTCCTTGCGTCCCCAGAAAAACACCTCGCTCCTTGAGTAGACGAAATGCCTTCAGGTCAGCATCACCCACGCTCAAATCTAAAAAGACCTGACGAGCCAACAATTCATCCACTCGCACGCCCCCCACTCGCGCCGGACTTTCTTCAAAGTCTTTCATGTAACCTTTGAACGCCACAGTTCCGGCCGTTGCCTTCGGATGCACGCCCAAATAAACCGGTCCGTCATCCAAAGCCTGTTCCACGGAGCAATTCAACACCTCGTGGTCATTCAAATTCAAATTCAAACCCTCGATTCCCGTGCGCAATTCAAAATGATTCCAGGTGTAGGCCTCAGCGGAATCAGTGCTTTTCACATTCACAAAGCCTTCTTGCATGCCGCACACACCCGCATACAAAGGGGCATAAAAGCTCAAATGCAAACGTCCGTCCGAATCAAGACGAACCGTAAAGTCACCCGAATCTGGAGTTTGTGCCCCCCGAGAATCAATCAAAATACCCGCATCCTCTCCAGCATTTTCAAAATAAAAGTCAAAACTGAGCAAGCCGTTTCCAGTCAATGACACACCATCTTTCAAGAGAGCGCTCGAGTTCTGCGCCCCCAATTCGAAATCAAAAATTCTCGGAGGAAACAGCACGCCCAAATAGCGCTGACGACCCTCGATCAAGGTGCGCAATTCGGCCGCCGACAACTTCGAAGATTCCGCCCGATACCCCAAATTTCCGTTTCGGTGAAAAACCCAACCCTGAGCTTCCACCCAAGTTGAGCCCCCATAAACTTCAGCGTAGGTCGCCTCCGCGGCCGCCGGACTCGTGAACCCCGTCAATTCCAAACGTGGGTCTCCGCCATAACTCAAAACGACTCCACTCGGAGTCGTCTGAACCTCAGGCACACCATAAATCTCATCGCTCCCAATCGTCGTAGCGAACGTGCGCAGTTCCAAAACCGTCACATCCACCGTGGCCCACGCCGGAGCCGCCCAAATCAGACTGAAGATCGCCGCAAAAATCCATAATTGGAATCGTTTCATGCGATCAGTATACTATGAATATGATCGAGTTCAAAAACGCCACAAAACGCTACGCAAATCGAGCCGTCCTCGACCACCTCGACCTTCAAATTCAAGGAGGAGAATGGGTCTGGCTCACCGGAGCTTCAGGGGCGGGCAAGAGCACTCTTCTGCATGCCCTGCTCGGAGCAGTCACGCTCACCAGTGGCGAAATCACCGTCGACAATTACGCGATCACCCATTTTTCACGCCGTGCTCTGCAAGAATATCGCCGTCACATCGGCGTCGTTTTTCAAGATTATCAATTGCTCTCTAAAAAAACCGTTTACGAAAATGTGGCATTTGCCATGGAAGTCTGCGGATTTTCACCCAAGGCCATCGCCCAAAAAACTCGCGACCTGCTTGAAACGGTTGGCCTCTGGGATGCCCGCCATCATTTTCCCGCCACGTTGTCGGGAGGTGAAAAACAACGCGTCGCCATCGCCCGTGCTCTCATTCATGAACCTCGCTTGATTCTCGCCGATGAGCCCACGGGCAACCTCGACGAATCGGCCACCCGCGGCATCATTTCGCTCTTTCGTCGCCTGCACGTCAATGGCGCCACGGTCATCATCGCGACTCACGACAAAAGCCTGCTCCGGGAAGTTCCCGGACGTCACATTCATTTGAGTGAAGGGAAGACTGTCCATGGAACGTAGCACTCGAGCGGCTCATTGTTCGTCATGAGCCAGTAGAAAAATGTGCCTGTATGGACAAGACTGTCTGGAGCCATCGCATCACCCACTTTCAGACCTTCTTCAACAGGTTCACATCCCACCGCTCGAACTTGATCAGCCGTAATGGTCTTTAGTCCTGATAAAGAGTCAAAATTCGCAGTCTCGTTCAGTGGAGTTTCTTGGGGTTTGGCCAGAAGCGCACCCATTAAAACGAGAATCAAAGCCGTCACTTTACAGCTCTCTGCGGGTTCATCAGTCGATGATTCTGGAGATCTTTTCAAAACAAAAAATAATGTTCTTCAACATAACAAATAAACTCCGATCATAACAAATTCATTTCTCAAAATACTTCACCTCGTCCAAACCTCAATCGCCGGAGCAAAAAGATCCGCCCGATCGCTGTCCATCGCATACTCCATCCAACCTGATGAGTCGACAATATTTAGATTGATCAGTAAAACGTAAAAATAATAGCATTTTTACCACAGGTCATGCAGGCAATTTCCGCTTCAAAAGCGCTGCCATCCTTGCTAAATTGAAATCAATTTCCCCTAAAAAGCAATGCCCTTGGCTCCCAACCTTGCCTTTTCCACTCTAACGGATGAGGAAGCGTTGCGCGTGCTTCGCGAAAACAAAATCGGCCTCACACCCGATGAGGCCCGCCAAGTTGAAACCCTGCTCGGTCGTGCTCCCACCCTCACCGAAGCCATCATTTGGGGAATTCAAGGCAGTGAACATTGCTCTTATAAATCCACCCGTCACCTCCTCAAAACCCTGCCCACCAAAGGCCCGCAGGTCATGCTCGGCGTGGGTGAAGATTCTGGAATCGTTGAACTCGCAAAAAATAACAAAGGTGAAAAATACGGACTCATCATGGCCCACGAATCGCACAACCACCCCTCGCAAGTGGTGCCCTACGAAGGCGCCGCGACCGGAGTCGGAGGCATCGTGCGCGACATCATTGTGATGGGAGGCCGTCCGATCGCATCCGCCGATCCATTGCGTTTCGGCCAAGTCGACCGCCATCTTTCCCGTTCCATCGCCCGCGACGTGATTTCAGGAATTTCCGGCTACGGCAACCCCCTCGGAGTGCCCAACATCGCCGGCGACACTTATTTTGACGACAGCTTCAACGACAACTGCCTTGTGAACGTCATGGCCCTCGGTGCATTGCGCGAAGACGAAATCATTCATTCTTACGCACCGGCCGATGCTGAAGGCTACGACATCATTGTGGTCGGCAAACCCACCGATCAATCTGGAATGGGCGGAGCCGCGTTCTCCTCACTCACCCTCAAAGAGGAAGAAAAAGAAATCAATAAAGGCGCGGTGCAAGAACCCAACCCTTTTCTGGAACGTCATCTCATCGAATCAACCCTCGCACTTTTTACCAAACTCAAAGCTCAAAACGCCCTCGGCAAGGTCGGCTTTAAAGATATGGGAGCGGGTGGAATCACTTGTGCCAGTGTCGAACTTGTCGAAGCGGCAGGTTACGGAGCCGACATCGACCTTTCTAAAGTTCACGTCTCCCTCGAAAATTTGCACCCTTCGGTGATTGCCTGTGCCGAAACTCAAGAACGTCTCTGCTGGATTGCCGCGCCCGAACTCACCGACATGATTCTTTCTCATTACAACCAAGAGTGGGATTTGCCCAAAGCCTCATTTGGAGCCAAAGCCAGCGTCATCGGCAAGGTTAAAAAGGGCAATTATACCGTGCGTTACCACGACGAAATTCTCGTCGACGCCAAACCTTCCGACATCACCCAAGGAGTTACCGTGAACCGACCCTCTCAAGCCCCCACTCGAAGCTTCGCCGAACCCGAATTCACCCCGCCCGATCTCTCCGAAATCTTCCTCAAATTACTGGCCAGCGAAAACATCGCATCGCGCCTGCCGATTTTCGAAAACTACGACAAAGTGGTGCAAGGCCAAACCCTCATTGAAAGTGGAATGGCCGATGCCGGAGTCGTGCTCCCGTTCCGTCACCGCGACGAAGCCCCCGAAATTCACAAGGTCGGAGCCGCCATTTCCGTCGATAGCAACCCCCGTCACGGCAAAATTTCACCCTATTGGGGGGCCGCCAACGCCGTCGTCGAATCGATGCGTAATGTCGCCGCAGTCGGAGCCACTCCTTGGGCCGCCACCGATTGTCTCAATTTTGGAAACCCCGAAAAACCCGAACAAATGTGGGAAATTGAAGAAGCCGTGCGCG
>CAZBZW010000003.1:9920-12894 GCA_964496535.1 uncultured Candidatus Peribacteria bacterium | reverse complement strand
CAGGCGATTGCCTACAGCGCCGGCAAGGTGACTGAAGAAGCCGTGCGCGGCATGAAAGACGCCCTCGAAGGCGTCGGTCAACTCACCTTCAACCAAGCCCTCCCCCTGATTTCCGGAAACGTCTCCCTCTACAACGAATCCAAAAACGGAGCCGTCGCTCCCTCCCTCATCATTGGAATGGTCGGCCGCCTCGAAGATGCTTATAAAGCCGTCACGCTCGAACTCAAAAAACCTGGCAATGCACTCTTTCTAGTCGGCCCCCGCAAAAACGAACTCGGAGCCAGCGAATATTACCGTTTGCTCGGTCAACTTGGAGCCAACGTGCCCCAACCTGATTTCGCGCAAGTCCGCCGCGAACTCGAAACCGTGATCAGCGGCATCGAACACGGCGTTATCGTCTCGGCTCACGACATTTCCGAAGGAGGTCTCGCCGTCTGTCTGGCCGAAATGGCCATCGGCGGACGTGGACAAGGAAAATACGGCCTCGATGTCACCCTCACCGATCTGAACGGTCTTCGCCTCGATCAATACCTTTTCACCGAAACCGGAGGATTCGTGATCGAAGTTCCCGACGCCGAAACCTTCAAACAATGGCATCCCGAAGCGATTGAACTCGGAACAGTCACCGCAGAACCGCGCTTCAAACTCAACACGCTCGACTTCCCGCTCGACCAAATCAAAGACCCTTGGCTGAACGGACTCCGTAACAAATTGAACGCATGAAAAAAGTCGCCGTTCTTCAATTTCCGGGCAACAATTCTGAGTACGAAACCGTGCGCGCACTGCAAGATGCCGGTATGGACGCCGAATTTTTCCGATGGAACCAGCCCGCCGAACTCCTCAACAATTACGACGGTTTTGTGATTCCCGGAGGCTTTTCCTACGAAGATCGCGGACGCTCCGGCCTCATCGCCTCCAAAGATCCCATCATGCAAGCGCTCAAAGCTCAAGCCGCTCTCGGCAAACCTGTTCTCGGAATCTGCAACGGCGCCCAAATCCTCGTCGAATCCGGCCTCGTTCCAGGAGAAGCCGAGCTCAAACTCACGATGTCCCTAGCTCGCAACAAGCGCATGAAAGCCGGCAAACTGCTCGGCACTGGATTTTACAACGAAAATATTCATGTGAAATCCACCGCAGCTCAAGGCCGCTGCGCCTTCAACATCGATTTTGAACCTGGAGAAGTTCACCAAGCCCCCATCGCCCACGGCGAAGGCCGCTTCACCAGCCAAATTCCCAATTTTCTTCACGAACTCCAATCTCGCGATCAAATCGTCTTCCGCTACTGCTCTCCTGAAGGCGAAATCAGCCCCGACTTCCCCATCAACCCGAACAGAGCTCTCGATAACGCCGCCGCCATTTGCAACCCGCGCGGCAATGTCATGGCCATCATGCCTCATCCTGAACGCGCTCCCGCCGCACCCATGCCCAAAATCTTCACGTCGATGCGTAAATACATGGAAGGCACGCCTCTCGTTGGCAGCTATCCTGAACTCAAAACCGACTGGCAGGCTCCCGCCACTGAAACCTATGTCCACAAGCCCAATACCATCGAAATTTGGGTTAAACTCATCATCACTGACAATGAAGCTCAAACCTTACAATCTGCGCTCGGATGGCAAAAAATCCCCGCACAGCTTCAGCGCTTCACACACTACGAAATTGAACACGAACCCATGAGTCCAGGCGACCAGCTCGATCTCGCTCATGCGCTCGTGAATTCGGGCGAACTTCTCAACACCCACAAGGAGCAATTCATTTTTGTGCTCGATACCATGAGTTTTCCTCAGGCGAAACCTGGGGCTCACTATATTCTATCTCGCGATCTTGAAGACAGCGTCGGACCTTCTAAGCAAAATCGACTTTCTTACGACAATACTTTCAAATCTGTACGATCGATCCATCACGGAATCGTTTGGGAAGTCATCGCCGACGCTCCCCTCGAAACTCTCCTAGAAACCCGCATGTTTGGTAATCCTCATGCGCAGAGTTTACTCCAGGTAAAAGTATAACCATGGAACTCGAAAGCACTGTCACTGGATTTGTTCAAAGCGGGCTCTTTTTGACAGGGGGCTTAGTAGTTATCGGCATCATGATTTCCGTTCCCATCGGAGTCGTTTTGATCTTGCTCAAAACTCACAAAAAACCCGGGGTCTTTCTAGCATTGTGGCCACTTGTATTAGTAGGAATTATTTTGATCCTCTTTGCAATCGCGAATCTCTTTATTTAGAAAAATTTCAGGTATTTGTCAGGACTTTCAATAAAAAAAGGCCTATTTGTAAAGCGTTCTTTGCAAAGACAAACTTGACGGTGAGTGCTCACTCACCTATGCTTGCATCAAATCTCTTAACCTCCACGAATATGGCAGATACTAAAGCCACCAAATCAGATGTTCAAGCCTCTGAATCCTCCGACAAAAAGCGCGCTCTCGAACTTGCCCTGTCGCACATTGAAAAGAATTTTGGAACAGGCTCCATCATGCGTTTGGGCGAGTCCAGACACATGGATGTCGAGCTGGTTCCCACGGGTTCTCTTTCTCTCGACCTCGCCCTCGGTGGCGGAGTCCCTAAAGGCCGCGTGATCGAAATTTACGGGCCTGAAAGTTCTGGTAAAACCACCCTTTCTCTCCACATCATTTCTGAAATTCAGAAACAAGGAGGTCAGGCCGCCTTCATTGACGCAGAACATGCGCTCGATCCGGCCTACGCCCGCAAAATTGGCGTGAATGTGGATGGCCTCCTTCTCTCTCAACCCGACAACGGAGAACAAGCCCTCGAAATCACCGAAACACTCGTACGCTCCAACGCAGTCGATATTATTGTGGTCGATTCCGTCGCCGCCCTCACTCCTCGAGCTGAAATTGAAGGTGACATGGGAGACGCTCAGATGGGTCTTCAGGCTCGTCTCATGAGCCAAGCCCTTCGAAAACTCACCGCGGTCATCGGCAAGTCCAACTGCATGGTGATTTTCCTCAACC
>CAZBZW010000003.1:0-9909 GCA_964496535.1 uncultured Candidatus Peribacteria bacterium | reverse complement strand
AAATCCGTATGAAGATTGGCGTCATGTTCGGCAACCCCGAAACCACTTCCGGAGGTCAAGCTCTCAAATTCTATGCTTCCGTCCGTATGGACATTCGAAGCATCGGTAAAATTGAGGGACCCAATACTGAAGATGGAGAGAAAAATCTCGTCGGAAATCGCGTCCGCGTCAAGGTCGTGAAAAATAAGATCGCCCCTCCATTCAAAACCGCTGAATTCGACATCCTTTACAACCAAGGAATTTCGAAGGAAGGCGACATTCTCGACCTCGCCACAAAATATGAATTTGTGCGAAAAGCCGGAGCCTTCTATAGCTACGGAGAATCCAAAATGGGTCAAGGACGCGAAGCCAGCAAGGCCTTCCTCAATGAAAACCCACAAATCACTAAGGAGCTCGACGCGAAAATTCGCGAACGAGTGGCCGCCACGATCTAAATGAAAACTCCTCAAGAATTATTGTGGAACTACTCCTTAAGAGCTCTCGGCCGTCGTGCTCACACCACCCACGAGCTCAAGAAAAAACTGCAAGAGCATTCGGCCTACGAGCCAGAAGCCACCCACGTGGTCATTCAGAAGCTCATCGATCTGAACTACCTGAATGACCACGACTTCGTGGCTCGCACCATTGAACAGTATTCAAAGCTCAAGCCCACCGGTCTTCGCGGCCTTCAGGCTCGACTCGCAAAAAAAGGCATTCCCTCCGACTTGGTCAAAGAGCTTTTTCAGGCCTCCGAGACTAGTGAGTTTGACCTCGCCCGGGCGGCCCTTCAAAAATATGCCCACAAATGGAATCGCCTCTCTGAATTGGACCGTCGCAAGAAGCAAATTTACTTCCTCGCCCGTCGGGGCTTTCCCTCCTCCGTATGCTTTCAAGTTGCCAAATTGCAGAATTCCGGTTACGATACAGTCAACAATTCGCTCAATTAAATCAGGATATTGACATCCTGCCCTTTCTCTAATTCCTAAAAACTGCCTATGAACGCCCAATTTATGGCCGCCGTGCGCCAACTCTGCAGCGAGAAAAACCTGCCCGAAGATGTCATTATGGACATCGTGAAAGCCGCCATCAGCACGGCGTACCGTAAAGATTACGGAACCAAAGACCAAGTGCTCGACATTGAAATCGATCCTAAAACCGAGTTCGTTTCAGTATTTGTGGTGCGGACCGTAGTCGACAAAATTGAAGAAGACTATGAAGAGGCAGACACTCAAATCACCCTCACTGAAGCTCGAAAGCTCAACAAAAATATTCAGTTGGGAGAAGAAATTCGAAGCGAAGTGACTCCTGAAGGCTACGGACGCATTGCTGCCCAAGCCGCCAAACAGGTCATCATTCAGCGTATTCAAGAAGCGGAACGTGACCACATGTTTGAAATGTTCAAAGATCGCGAAAACGAACTCTTGAATGCCCTCATTCACCGTGTCGACAACCAAAACGTCTATGTTGAGCTTGGCGGCGTTACCGCATTGCTCCCTCCTCGAGAACAGATCCCAACCGAACAATATTACGGAGGTCAGCGCATCAAACTTTATCTCGATCGCGTTATCAAAACCCCAAAAGGCCCTCAACTGCTCATTTCACGAACTCATCCAAAGCTCGTTGAAAAGATCATGGAGCTTGAGATTCCGGAAGTGAAAACAGGAATTGTTCAAATCAAAGGAGTCGCTCGTGAACCTGGAGTTCGTTGTAAGGTGGCTGTCAGTTCCACCGATCCTCAGGTTGACCCGATTGGAGCCTGTGTGGGTCAAAATGGAGTGCGTGTTCAGGGGGTGACCCAAGAGCTCGCCGGAGAACGCATCGACATCATTCCTTGGAGTGCCGACGCAAAACAATTCATTCAAGAAGCCCTCAAACCTGCAAAAATCGCCAAAGTTCAAATCATTGAAAGCGAACATTTGGCAAAAGTCTACGTTGTTCAAGATCAACGCGCCCTCGCCATCGGTAAGAGCGGGCAAAACGTTCGCCTTGCTTCCAACCTCACTGGTTGGGAAATCGACATTGAAGACATGGACGGTTCCGCAATCCCTGAAGAGACCGCTTCTGAAAAGGCACCTGCCGCTCCAGTGGCCACTCATATCGCAGAATTGAACCTTTCTGAAGCCGTGATTGCCAAATTGAGCAACGTGGGTCTCGAACAGATCGAACAGCTCAAAGGACTCACCGCCAAAGACTTCTCTTCGGTTGAAGGAATCACTCCAAAAGAGGCGACTCTCATCGTCAATGCCATCAAAGCTTTGAAATAGGTTCAATCGCCTAGAAAAAATCGTGATTTTAAGGTATAATAATCCGATACCTTAAATTACGAATGCAGGACCTTCAAGCACTCAACCGAGAATTCGAGGAAAAATCCGTGCAAGAAAAGGCACAAAGCATGGCCATGGGCTATGTCGATATTGGCAGTTTGCCCATCAACCCCGATCATCTCAAAGTGATCAGCCGAGCCGATGCCGTGGCCGCCGGAGTCGTTCCCTTCTTCAAAATTGGCAAAAAACTACGGCTCGCTCTCGCCCATCCCACTCAACCTGAAACGTTGGCCCTCGTTCGCAAACTCAAAGAAGAAGGCTATTCCCTCAATGTGAATCTCGCCTCGGAGCGTGGAATTCAAGAAAGTCTCTTGCTCTACGAACGTCTCGAGCCCGCCCGACCGGTGCCCACTCAAAATCAGATCGACGAGGAGCACATGGCCAGTTATCAAGAAGAAGTCCAAAACCTCACCGGTCTCAAATCTAAAATCGAAAGCATCACCTCAGACGAAGCGCTCAATGTGCTTCAGGTTGGAGCCGTCAAAACCGGTGCCTCAGACATGCACTTTCAGCCCGAAGAAAACAAAGCCCTCATTCGCTTTCGAATCGATGGAGTTTTGCAAACCGTGCTCAGTCTAGACATCGATGTCTACCAATACCTGGCCAATCAACTCAAGTATAAGGCTGGAATGAAGCTGAATGTGAACAACGTGCCTCAAGATGGCCGCTATTTTTTCACCATCAACGATCGCAAAGTCGACGTGCGTGTCTCTGCAATTCCCACCGAATTTGGCGAAAGCTTCGTCTGCCGTCTGCTCGACTCAAAAAAGAAACAATTGGCCTTTGAAGACCTCGGTTTGCAAGGTCGCAACCTCGAACTGCTCAAAAAAGCCCTCACCCTGCCCAACGGAATGGTCTTGGTCACCGGGCCCACCGGTTCAGGTAAAACCACGACTCTTTACGCCCTGCTCAACGCCTTCAATCAGCCCGAAAACAAAATCATCACTCTCGAAGATCCCATCGAATATCACCTTGAAGGCATCACACAGAGTCAGATCAATGAAAAACGCGGCTACACCTTTTCAGGCGGACTTCGCGCCATTTTGCGTCAAGATCCCGATATTGTGATGATCGGAGAAATTCGTGACGCCGATACCGCCGACACCGCCGCTCAAGCCGCACTCACCGGGCACATTCTGCTTTCAACCCTGCACACCAACAGCGCCGTCGAAACCATCCCGCGCTTGCGCAACATCGGCCTCAAGCCGTTCATGATTGCACCCGCCCTCGGAATCGTTCTCGCCCAACGCCTGGTGCGCCGCCTTTGCCCGTATTGTGCCGAACAAAAACCCATCACGGCCTCCGAAAAAGCATTTCTCGAACCCATTGCCACTCATGCACAAGTCCCCATGCCCGTCACCCTGCCTCACGGTGCAGGTTGCGATCATTGCAATAAAACAGGGTATTTGGGTCAAGTGGCCATGATGGAAGGTTTTGAGATGACCGACACCATTCGGAATCTTGTTCTTCAAGAAGCCAGTACCGAAGATTTGTTGAAACAATTAAGAGTTGAAGGAATGCTCACCATGGCCGAAGACGGGGCCCTTAAGGTTTTATCCGGACTCACCACCTTGAGTGAAGTCGAACGCCTCACCCGCCTTCAAGATCCTGGAGAATAGCGCCCATCCAGCCCCTTTCGAATGCGCCCCGAAAGCTCCATGTTGTAGATTTTTTCGTGCACCCCCGCATCACACCCTTGAAAGGTTTCGGCCAATTCCGGCGCACTGCACCGACCTTTTTTAAGTCGATCTAAAATCATGACTTCCAATGCATCGGGTGGATGCAAATCCATCTCTTTCAAGCCAAAATCATCCAGAAGATCTTTCACACATAGCGCTAAGCCCGCCCCATCTTGAAGCAGTTTGAGACAGCCCTGACTCACATCATCACTGAGTCGCCCCGGAATGCAAAACACCGTTCGATTGTTTTCGACCGCATGTTTGGCCGTATTCATCGCCCCACTCTTAAACGGAGCCTCTACAATCAAAGTTGCCTCACACAAGCCTGCAATAATTCGATTTCGCACCAAATAATCGGTCGCAAACAAAGGACCCTCCCCATTGTGTTCCGACAGAATCAGGCCTCCCGCCGCTAAAATTCGTTCCGCCAGGCGCAAGTTGCCGTGAGGCTGAATATCGTGAAGGCCATGCGCCAGCACCGCGATCGTTCGTCCTGAACCCTCAAGAGCTCCTTCGTGGGCCGCCGCATCGATTCCGTAGGCCAGGCCGCTCACAATCGTGAGCCCAGCCACGCTCAATTTTCGCGCCCAATCTCGCGTCAACGCTAATCCCTGTGGGCTCGCTCGCCGCGTTCCCACCATGGCCAAACATGGCCCTTCCAGGCAGCTCAAATCGCCTTGATAGTAAAGCAAGCGCGGCGGGTCTTTGATCTCTCTCAATAGACGAGGAAAGTCCGATTCATGGGGGTGTATTTGAAACATGAGCCCACGCTAAACCTCGATCCTGACAAAAATATGAATTTTTTATAAATAAAACCTGACAAATTCACAAAAACTCCCCACAACGAAATGCACAATTGTGCAAAACCACCTTCCTCTAAGATTCAATAAGGCAGCCTTATTGAATCCTTCCCACCACCCTCACCTCGAAGCGTTTGGACAAAATGGACAACGCTGTGTCCACCGATGCCTCAGGCAACACAATCAGCATCGCAGTCCCCATGTTCCAGGTTTTTCCAGCTTCCTCTTCGCTCACTCCGCCGATTTCCATCAGACGCTTCATCATCGGACGAGGTTCCCACAAATCGGTGAATTCGCACTTCAAATCTCCGCGTACCACGCGCTCGGCATTTCCAATCAAACCTCCTCCAGTCACATGCACCAAGCCGTGCACTTCTGCGCGACGGGGTTGGCCAAAGCGGCCCAACAATTCCAAAACTCCATCCTGAAAAATAATGCTCGGAGTCAGCACTGCTTCACCCCAAGTCACGCCCCCTTCAAACTCTGCATGAACCCAATCTTCTCCATACTCTTTCTCTAGAATATAGCGCACCAATGAAAATCCATTCGAGCGAAAACCTGCCGCCCTCAGTCCCAAAATCACGTCGCCCTTTCGAACCGCACTGCCATCGATAAACTTCTCTTTTTCTACAATTCCAACCGCGGTCGCATTCCAAATCACTCCTTTCACCTGCGAAGGCAATTCAGCAATCTCACCCCCCGGCACCACGATTTTTTGTTCAATGCAGGCGGCTTCCAAACCTTTCATCATTTCGCCAATCACCATTTCATCAACGCGTTCAATATCAATCGTGTTCGAAACCGTCATCACTTCGGCACCCACACAAATCGCATCGTCAGCCACCATGGCCACCAAATCGCGCCCCACGGTGTCGTAGCGCCCCATTGCCGAAGCCACGCGCATTTTACTACCCACGCCATCGTCATTTTGAACCAGATAGTAGTCACCCATGTCCAATGCTCCACTGAAACCGCCTTCCAAAATCAAAGGAGCCCCTTTCATTCCGGCCCGACCCGCAAACGTGCGTTTCGCCGCCGCATAGGCCAAACGTGAACTGGCATCTCCCTTTTCGATATTGACTCCCGATTCAGCGTAAGTGGTCATCAGACAGGCATTTTTTTAATATGGAAGTACTCTTGAATGGCTTGCGATGTACCAAAAACAACTCGATTGCTCTTGCAAACAGCACAGGTGTATTCATATTTTTTCGGATGTTTCACCGGATTTTCCACGACCTTTTCACAGTCTCGGCAGTAAAAAACGATAGCCATTTTAATAAGATGAATGAGTGGAATCTTCAGAGTGTCGAGGCGCGTTTCCCCACATATTTTGCCGTTCGTTCGAACTGCGGCGCATCTGGCCCTGCATCAGTCGATAACGGGTTCGGGCATCCAACGTCAAAGGGTCCACCGCAGAATTGAAATGAGATTCCACCGGCGTTTCGACCACCGGCATCGGTGTGGGAGCTGAGTACATCTCAGGCGCTTCATTCGACACGGCTGCTACAGGTGTAGGAGTCGCCACAATCAGCTCTTCACCCCAAGAGCTTTCGCCTTTTTGTTCATATCGGTGCACCCAAATGCCAAATGCAGTCATGCTGGCCACACTGGCCAAGGCCACCATCATTCCAAACTGAGTGGCACGAGTCGCCTCAGTCGAATAGTCAGGATGCAAAAACACCGTGTTCGCCACCACCAACAACAACAGAGACTGAGCACCCAAACCAGCGGCAATCAAACCGCTGCGTTTTTTGAGCTGAAAGAAGTTGCGTCCTAAAAGAGGGAAAAACATATTGAAAAATCCAACCGCGCCCATGGCCATCACCAATGCTCCCACTAAAAATAGAGGACCTTGCAGGCCATTCAAGCTCTCGCCCACCCCAAAACGATTTCGAAAATCATACCAAGGCATCAGAGGTGAAATCATCAAGGTTGCGCTCGACACCAAAAGCACCTTTCGTGCGAAAGGAAGTCTTAGAAAACCTTGTTGAAGCCGCTGAGTTAAGGGCATAGTAAAAGGTGAAAACAATCTATCAAAAGCCATTCATGAGCACAAGACTCAAGATTGCAATCGACGCCAAAGATGCCAGCGCCCTCTCTGCAGGCAAAGGACGTTATGCCCTCGAATTGATCCGCGCTCTCGTGGCCATGGCCCCCGAAATCGACTGGATCTTTTTTGTGCGCCGCCCCAACGCCGATTTGCCTCAAGGCCCCCACGTCACTCAAAAAGTTCTCAAGGCCCCCGGGCCTTTTTATCACCTCGCCCTCCTTCGTGCCCTACGCCAAACCCGACCCGACCGTTTTTGTGCGCTCACCAGTTATGTGGCCCCCGCCTTCTATCGTGGCCCCACCACTCTCTTCGTGCACGACCTCGTGGCCTTTCTCTTTCCTGAAGATCATCATCGCTGGGCCGGTTTTGTTGAACGTCACACCTTAGGTCGCGCCCTCCACAACGCCACCGAAATTGCCTGTGTGTCGGCTCGCACCGAGTCCGATCTCCTTCGATTCTTCCCATCCGCCCACGAAAAACCCCGTGTTATTGCCCCACCGGCCTTTGTCTCGACTCTTCAAGCCTCACCTTCGGTCGCTACAAATCCTTATCTTTTAATGGTCGGAACCCTCGAACCCCGCAAAAATCACCGCCTGATCTTCGAAATCTTCCCCGAACTCGCCCTCCAGTTCCCAAAGCTCACTCTCAAAATTGTCGGAGCTTCCGGATGGAATCACGCCGAAGTCATGAAAAACTTCCCTGAAAACATCAAAGACCGCATCGAATTCTGCGGCCGCATTGACGACCCGACCCTCGCCGGACTCTACCAAAACGCCCAAGCCCTGCTCTTCCCCTCCCTTTACGAAGGATTTGGGATGCCCGTGCTCGCAGCCCTCGCCCTCGGTTGTCCCGTCATCAGCTCCAATCGAGCGTCGATTCCTGAAGTCACCGGTGACGCCGCCCTGCTCTGCGACCCTGAAAAACCGGAAGAATGGACAGCCGCCATTCAAAAACTTCTCACCCAGCCCGAACTTCGCGCCGAGCTCATTGAAAAAGGCAAAACTCAGGCTCAAAAATTCAGCTGGGAAAAGAGTGCCGAAGCCATCTTACAAAGTCTGCACGTGCAGACTTTTAACTAAAAATAATGGCTCGAGAAAGCCAAATCATCATGCAAAAAACCTTCAAAAGATACGGTGTCGATAAAGACGGTTTTATCCTGACAAAAGCCCATCCTTCTAAAATCAAAAAGCCATTTTCAAAAATAGTCACCGAAGTGAAAGCTCACTTACTAGCCAAGTCCCCCGATCAAATCCATAGCATTTATGTTTATGGAAGTGTGGCAACGGGCAAAGCAAAACTCAAAACATCCGATCTAGACATCCTAGTGGTCTTCAAAAGGAAACAAGATCCAAAGCCCGTCGAAAACTTTAGTAAAACACTTTCAAAAAACTACAAATCCTTTGTCAGAGAAGTGGGAATCGCCGTGAGCGATACCAAAGAAATAGCAGCTGATAAGTACGGCTGGGGCTGTTTCATCAAACATCTTTGTGTGGATATCTACGGAGAAAACCTCTCAAAAAAACTGCCCAAATTCAAACCTTCACAAAAAGTAGCCTTGGCCTTCAACGGAGATTGTCAAAAAGTGATTGCAGACGCTCTCAAAAAACTATCAGCAGATCTGAGCAAAGAAGAAATATTGAAATTGTGCAGATCCACCATGAGAAAAATCGTTCGCACCGGCTTTTCACAAGTCATGGATAGAGAAAAATCTTGGACGACTGATTTAAAAAAGTCATATCTCGCGTTCATCAAATACCACCCCGATCAAAAAGCGCTCATGAGGCAAGCATTGGACTTGGCCCTCGCTCCCACCAGCAACAAGCATCAATTGTTAGAGCTCCTCAGCAACTTCGCAAACGCCGTGACCATCGGTTCCAGTCGGTGGTGAGCTCGCACAAAGGCCCGGCCCTCTTCACCCATTCGCTCCAAAATTTCGGGATGTCGCATTAAAAATTTCAGCGCTCGGTCCAGCTCGGCGAAGCGCGGCTCCACAATTTTAGCTTGCCGTTCATCGGTCAATTCCTGCGAAAATCCACACGCCGTTGTCATCAAAACCGGAGCCCCCATCCACATCGCCTCCGCGGCCACCATGCCAAACGGATCGAACTCGCGCGACGCCAAAACAAACAAATCCAAATGCTTATAAAGTGAAAAAAGTTCGGCCCTGGGCAGCTCTTTCACGAACAAAATTTGGCCCTCCGAAACCATGCCACGTAGACAACTTTCCAGCGGCCCATCGCCCACCACAACGAGTCTAGTTTCAGGTTTAGACTGGACAAGTCTGACCACCATGTCCACTCCCTTGTCTTCACTCAATCGCGCCACAGTGGCCATCGCAAAACCGCCTTTTAAGAACGCCAAAATTTCAGCTCGCAACGGCCGAGCTTCTTCGGTCAAAACTGCACACGGCACGCTCACCGCTCGTCGCACAAACGGCTCAATCGCCGGCAACATCGCATCCGACGTCACGACCACGGTCGCCCAACGCGAACAAAACGAATACCACATGCGCCACGGATTTTTATAAAACCAACGCCCCAGTCGCGCGTGCTCCAACCACAAAACACGCAGGCCGAACAAAGCCGCCCACGGCGTCATCAATAACTTTTCCGAAAACGACAGCATGTAGACACTGTCCACTTTCCACTGGCGCTTCGCCAACCACAACAGCCAGCCCGCCTTCAAAAATGCAAACGGAAAGATCAGCGTGAATCGAATCAAACTGCCCAAAGTCACCGGCGAGCAGGGGAGGCATGAAAACTGCGAAATGAACCCGGCCTCACGAAACATGCGGTAGAGCACAGAGCACGACCCTAGAAAAAAAGCCTCAATCCCGCGATCATCCAGGGCTTGCATGAGTTCAAAACTGTGCCATTCCTCACCACCCCTCCTCGAAAAATATGGAAAACGGGTGACAAGAACGCGAGATTTCATTACATTCAAAGCAGATTCATCAGAAACTAAAGCCAATGAAAGCAAAAAAAGCGCTTTATTTCCAGCATATTGGGCTCTTGGGCCGCTCCGAGATGGACGAAGATCGTGACCTCCTTCTGAATCTAAAAACAGCTTTAGATAAA
>CAZBZW010000002.1:22597-28758 GCA_964496535.1 uncultured Candidatus Peribacteria bacterium | reverse complement strand
AATAACCTGCACATCCACTGCTTTGGTTTGCAATGGAGAGAGCCGAATGCCCAAGCCGTCGAAGTGAGCTGCCTTGCCTAATCCTTGAGGTTGAGCTTTACGAGTGAGAGTTCTGGGGTAGCCGCTGGCATCGAAATAATTGATACGAATTTGATTCACATCTTGTTGAGAATCGGTGACGTGGACATCAAAGGCTTCTAAATCTATATTATTTTGAGTGTCTTGATTGAAAAAATTGAATGAAGCCACTTGAGCAGTGCTTCCGGGAGCAATGAAACGACTGGGGGTTACAAATTCATCATGAATGACCAGGATCGGTCGAACTGGAGCCAGAGCGAGAGTATTTTCTTGAGATGGCAAAGTAAGATTGAGAAGCAGGGCGAGAAGGCTCAAAAAGATTGTGTGAAATTTTTTCATATTAAAATGATTATATTAATAATAACGGCCTGCAACTTGAAAGGTTACGAAAATGTTTTCTAAATCATTTTTGAGTCTCTCACTTCCAAGGTCCTCCAATCCCCTTCTATTTTCTCAGTACTGGTGATCAAGGTGCTTTGGCCGGCGATGGCGTTGAGCAGTTTACGAGAGCGATCAGCGTCGAGTTCCGAGAACACATCATCGAGCAGAAGCATGGGGGTGCGCCCGCGATTTTTTAAGGTAGCGAGTTCGGCCAATTTGAGGGCGAGCACGAGACTGCGACATTCACCACGAGATGCAAATGACACGGCGGGCTCTCGATCGATCAGCAGGCTCCAGTCGTCACGATGGGGACCGAAACTGGTGTGATTCTGACGCAAATCTTCACGACGGCGGGCCAACAATTCAGCGCTATAATCTTCAGGAGGTTTTGCATAATGCAGGCTGATTTTTTGCGCACGGCCCGCCAAATTTGAGTAATCCTCTGAAAGATTGTGTGAAAGTTCGGTGACAAGGGCCTGCCGTTTTTTCCAAATTTCTTCGGCAAATTCCACCAATTTCATATCCCAAATTTCAAGTTCCCATTCACGATCGGGACGAGAGTTGAGCTTTCGCAAGAGTTCGTTTCTTTGCTTGAGCACTTTTCCAAATTGGGTGAGGGCTTCGAGGTAGAGTGGGTCGCTTTGGATGAGCAGTCGGTCGAGAAAGCGGCGGCGATCTTGAGGTTCACCATAGACCAAATTTAGATCTTCGGGCGTGAAGAGCACGGCATTGACCTGACCCACAAACTCCGAGGCGAGCACAGAGCGATCGTGCATTTTGAAGAGTTTTTTTTCGGGCATGCGACTGATGGCAAACTCGATTTTTTCGCGATCCCATTCCGAGGTGATGCGGGTGTGATTTTCGCCCCACATGATGACATCGCGCAATTTTTGGGTGCGCCATGAACGACCCCACACCAAAATTCCTACCGCTTCAAGCAGATTGCTTTTACCTTGACCGTTTTGCCCGTGAATCAGCAAGGTTTCTCCGAATGCCCATTGCAGTTCGGCACTTTTGTAGTTCCGAAAATTTTCGAGTGTGAATTTCACATTTTTGGCTCAAGCAATACGGTTGCCTTCCAATTTAAAAGGAAATTTGGAATAATCCAAAGGCTTAATTTTAATTTTATGATTGAAATTCCCGGCGAGTTTGTCTTCGTTCCCAAAGCGAGTGGCATGTTGAGGCATGGCGCATTGGCTGGAGTTTTTTATGGCTCCTTGCTCTTCACTCCTCAAAAAATGTACATCTTGCCCAGTCAAACCATTTCGGGTGCGGGCAATGAAGTAGAAACCGTCACTTTGAATATGGATGGGCAAAGTGTGGCAGACTATATTCAATCACACGTGGATGCCGGCAAAAAAACGGCGGAACTGATTGAATATATTGAAAGTTGGATGGATCGTGTGGGAATGGAGGTTGAATTGCACGCTCTTGAACACCAGAAACTGACTGACTTCAAAGTCAAACCTGGCTTTTTTGGTGGCAGTGTGATGTTCCGCTCCCCTAAAGACGGATGGCGCGATGCCTTTTCCATCAAGTCCAAGCACGCCCAAAGTGTTAAAGATTTCTTAAAACTTTCTTAATATGAGTGAAGCTGAACTTCCTTTAGACGATCCGCTCTATCAAATGAGGCATTCGGCTGCGCACGTTTTGGCGCAGGCGGTTTTGCAAATGTTCCCCGAGGCCAAGCTCGGCGTGGGGCCCGTGATTGAGCATGGATTTTATTACGACTTTGAATTGCCTCGCGCACTCATTCCTGAAGATCTTGAAATGCTCGAGAAAAAAATGCGCGGAATTGTGGCACAAGATCAGAAATTTGTGCGACAAACTGCCTCGCCTGACACGACCATTGAATTTTTACGCGCGACTCATCAGCCTTATAAAGTGGAGTTGGCCGAAGAATTCATTCGCGACGGCAAAGAAATCACGTTTTACGAAAACGTCGACCAAAAAGGGAATGTGAAATTTGTAGACATGTGCCGTGGTGGACACACGGAGTCGACCGGCAGTATTGGCGCCTTCAAACTGCATCGTTTGGCCGCCGCATACTGGCGCGGAGATGAAAAACGCGAGCAACTGCAACGCATTTACGGGCTTCTCTTCCCCACTCAAGAAGAGCTCGATGCTCATTTGGCCATGCTCGAAGAAGCCGCCAAACGCGATCACCGAAAGCTCGGCCGCGAGCTCGATATTTTTATTTTGAACGACGAAGTCGGCGCGGGTTTGCCCTTATGGTTGCCCAACGGAGCCGTGCTCGTCGAAGAAATTGAACGTCTTGCAAAAGATATGGAGCGAAAGGGCGGCTATCAACGCGTGCGCACTCCCCACATCACGAAAGGCGGGCTTTATCACAAGTCGGGCCATCTGCCTTACTACGCCGATTCGATGTTCCCACCGATGAAACTCGACAACGAAGAATATTATTTGAAGCCGATGAACTGCCCACATCATCACTTGATTTACGACAGCCGCAAACGCTCGTATCGCGAGTTGCCTCTGCGGCTCGCCGAGTACGGTCACTGTTATCGTTTCGAAGACAGTGGAGCTTTATTTGGCCTGATGCGCGTGCGCTCCATGTGCATGAACGATGCTCATATTTATTGCACTCCTGAGCAATTTGAGGCGGAGTTTTTGGCGGTGCTCGAAATGTATAAGACTTATTTTGAAATTTTTGGAATCGAAAAATATTTGATGCGCCTGTCTCTGCACAACGCCGAAGGCTTGGGCAAAAAATATGTGGATGAACCCGAACTGTGGAAGCAAACCGAGGAATCGGTGCGTAAGGTCATGCAAAAATCAGGTGTGAATTTTGTGGAGGTTCCGGGTGAAGCCGCCTTTTACGGCCCCAAAATCGATGTCGAAATTTTCTCGGCGATCGGACGTGAATTTACGTTGGCGACCAATCAACTCGACTTTGCGGTGCCGAAACGTTTTGGCCTGACCTATGTCGACCGCGACGGAATCGAAAAGACTCCGCTCTGTATTCACCGTGCGCCCTTGTCGACTCACGAACGTTTGATCGGCTTCTTGCTTGAACACTATGCGGGAGCCTTTCCCACCTGGCTCGCACCGGTGCAACTTGCGATTTTGCCGATTGGCGAAGGATTTGCCGACTACGCCGCTGAAGTGCGCGACCTATTCTTTGAAGCAGGCTTACGTGTGGAGCTGGACAGCTCAGATGAATCGCTGGGCAAACGCATTCGCAATGCCGAAATGCGCAAAATTCCATGGACCCTCGTGCTCGGAGAAAAAGAATTGTCCACTCGCTCAGTCGCCGCCCGCAACTTCAAAACCAAGGAACAAACGGTGGTCGGCCTCGATGAATTCCTCGCTCAAACTCTGGAACGAGTGAAGCAGAGGAAGGACTAGTGTCCGCCGTGACCACCTCCGTGACCATCGTCCTCATGGCCACCTTCTGCTGAATGGTCGCCTCCTTCGTGAGCGCCATGATGATCTCCTCCATGAGCATGATGATCAGGCTCTGTATCACTGAAGTATATTGATCGCCATTCTGTAATCATGGCTGTGGGGTCTTTCTTTTCTCGACCCAATTCATCTCTAATGGAGGTTTGGAGTTTTCTAAAGTTGGCTTCACCTTTGGGCTGCGCTAAGATTTTTTTAAGCAACACCCCTGTCAATGCTGCCAATTCTTCGGGAGTTTTAGGTGTTCTGCCGTCAAACAGGGTGCCTTTTGCTATTCCATACTCGCTTTCGATTCCAGCAATGGTATCTCGAATATGGTCTTCCGTTTTCACTTCTCTTCTATTGCTGAAAAGAATATCGAAAAACTTAGGTTCCAGCATTTTTAACTTGTCTTCAATGCTGTCTAGGTTGGCTCTCATGGTTTTATCCTTGTCTCCTGTTAAATTTTCAAACTCTGCATGAGAACGGGATTTTTTACTCATACTATGGGGGCTCAAACGTCCGTAACTACTGTTATTGACATGTAATTTCCCCGTTAGAACTCCATCGAAAAGCACGGCTGAATCGGCAAAGTTATAAAGAAATTCCATGTTTCGAGGCCCTCCTTCTGCAATACGCATTTTGAAGATAGATTCCATGGCCTGTGTGCCACTCAAAAGACCTGTTTCTGGCATGCTGATACCTCCCGTCTGGGATTTACTGAGAACTGAGTTCATCGAAGTGGTGCTGAAGAACGGAAAGAGTCCCGCCGACATATCGTGATCCACCGGTCTACCTGAACCAATTGTCTTATCGAGACGTTCTTTTACCGCAGGGTATTCAAATACATAATCGTAAAAAAAGACTTGAAACTGCTTTTCGGTGAATCGAGCGATTTTTCTAAAGAATTCTACTGGCACCGGCTTTTCTGGATAACCTAAAAGGGGGTGGGCTCCATTGATAAACTCAATGGCAGGATAGTCATTCAAGAAAGTATCTCGGTATTGAGCGGCTCGCGAAGGGGGTATGATTCCACAAGCCAATCCTTGCACCACCCAGTAAAGACCTTCATGAGTTGAGAAGGCTCCTGTTTCTAAACCATACTTGATCAATTCGTCGAACAGGTGAGATTCTTCTCTTGCATTGTCTGCGTAGTAATCTTCCTTTTTACTGGAATCATGTTGATGCGCATGCTGGGCGTCATGGATAGTATGCAACATGTGCTTCAGCTTACCCGTAATTCCTTTTTTACCTCGACCCGAGATGGCTGACACTTCATTCTTGTTGGCCTCCAGCTCATGAGCATAATGAGATTCGTTGTCGCGTTGCATGCTAGCAAAAGTGTCGGCATCCCAGAGAACGGCGCAAGCACGTTCGAGATCCATATGGAAATTCGATAAATCTCGGGCTGTATCTTCAACCTGTGCGAATGTTTCACATCGAAACCATATTTTACTTTGGAAACGATTGAATTGCTTCAAGATTTCCTTTCGGTCCCAACGCATGCGACCCTTGCCCGTCAACAATTCTAAACATGCTCTGAAAATATCAATGCTGGTGGTGGTTTCCGCTATCTCCATCACCTCCCAGGCATCTCGGTTTTTATAGGCATCTTTAAATTCACCTATGAATTCCATTTCTTTTGAATCACCGATCTTCAAGAATTCATTTGAAAGAGTGCGGACAAGAGGTACTTTTTGGGTGAACTCAAGAGCCTCTCCTCCAAACTGAGATAGATTTTTATCGGCAGTACGGCTGTATTGTCGCAATGCCCAATCTCTAATAATTTCAACAGCTCGTGTGGAATGATATGGAGACAAAAAATAGAATGAATAATGTTTTCCAAGCCAGTTCCACTGTCTCGGAGGCTGTTGTTCGAATTGACCCACAATCCCCTTGGCCATTTCTTTAATTTGAGGCAGTCCGAATAAAAACTGCTTTTCGTCCTTTAAGAATTTTTCATAGGCATTGAGTGCATCGCTGAAATAAGTGAAGAAGGTTGCTTTCTCGGCTGCCGTCATCTCCTCGTTGTTGAGCACCATTTCCATTTGATTGCCCAGTCCTTTTGGAATTTTTCTCTTAGACGCACCTTCTCCTGTTTCTTCTTCATGTACCGATGAGTCCTCCAATATGGTCCCTAAAATACTGGCCAACTCTCCTTGCTTCTCGACTTCTGCTTTTTGCCCCATTAACTCTTTCAATATTCCCGCCCGACTCGTCTTTTCGTCATGACCATAAAAAGCTTCGTCCGTATGCGCTTCCACTGCCGCTATGGCTTTGCTCAAATAATCCAAAGTCTC
>CAZBZW010000002.1:16709-22587 GCA_964496535.1 uncultured Candidatus Peribacteria bacterium | reverse complement strand
GAATCATGTAGATGTATTCACACCCCTCACAGTCTCTTCCCTTTCTTTGCGGAAGATTTCGGCCTTCGCCTCGATCTGGGCTTTTTCCACCTCTTTAACTGCCGCTAAATGCCTTCTTATTTTTTCAGGCGACATGTTTTGTGCTGTGTCTGAAATATTTTTTTCTTGATCGTAGAGCATTTCTAAACTGCGAATTCCATTCCAGAGTTTCTTTAGGTCTTCAAGAGTGGCATTTGCGGGTAACCTCTGGACTTGCTCTCGTGCTTTTGCGATCAATTCAAAGCGATTGGCGAGAGCGGCTTTGGTTTGAGGGTCATCTCCTAATTTTGGTGGATGCTCTTCCCATTGTTGTTTGAGCCAGTCGAGACGATGTAGGAAGTCTTCTTGTTGGCGGTTTTTGATTTCTTCTTCGATGGTGTGCTTATCGCCTTCCAACTGTCCGATCACATCATCACAATCGCGAATGATTTGAGGGATGATCTCTCCTTTGAGCTGGTCCTGAAAGAGTTTTTCGTATGCCACTTGAAAGCTCAAATTTTTGACGTGAGCTGGATCTTTCGAGCCTGCAGGGCTCACATCGTCTTCGCGGGCTTGTTCAAAAGCACCGTAAAGCTTTTTAACTCGATTGCTCCAAACACTTTCTCTAAGATCAAAAGGCACGTCTTTCCCATTTTCGTCTTTAATGGTTGGGTTGGGAGACTCTAGGAGTTTTTTCTGCTCTTCAACCCAGTGCTGGCGGCGTTTGAGACTTTCATATTGCCCCAAAAGAACATTCCATCCGGCTTCAATTTCACCACGATCAGAATAGTCTTTAGGTGCTTTTACCATTTCTCTTAAAGATCTAACGAGCTCTTCCTCTCGTCTGTTGAGGCGCTCTCCTTGAGGACCTTCCTGCTCTCGTTTTTCGTCTTCCGGATTCGCCCGAACCAGCCTCTCCTTTAGGAAGGGGTTTTGAGGGAAGCGGCGATAATTGTGGCTGAGAGGTTTCATGAGGTGATGGGGCTTCTGAATGGAAGCGGGAGGAGGGAGTAGCTTAGAGGTTCTAAGCGGACTCTCTTCTGACAATCACCGAGTTTCATGATCCCCAGCACGTGGCTGTAGGAGGGTGATGCTACCATTTTATTTTTATTTTGTAAAGTATTGCTTAATGACTTGTAGGTTCGCCAGGTGGCGGTGTTGCGGAGCCTGAAGGGGGTGTCGTGGGTGTAGTAGGAGCTGCCGGAGATGTGGTGGCCGCGGGCGCAGGACTTGCCGGAGCCGTCACTGGAGGCGTTGCGGGCGCAGGAGTTTCAGCGGCTGGGCTTGCGGGAGTGGTAGGCACTGCTGGGGTCGCTGCTGGTGCGGCGGGAGCCGCTGGTGTTTCCGCTGCAGGAGTTGTGGTGCTTGCACCTCCACCCGCTGCAGGGGTTGTAGCTCCTGTGGGTGCAGGGACGGTGGGTGTCGGCTCAGTTTTGGTTCCCAGCTCGAGATCTTTATTTGTAATTTCAGTGACTCGCTTTTTAATTTCGTCGTAGTCGGATTGTTTGAGACCCAAGTGTTCAGCCGTATTTTCCGGATTGGCGAATAACTTCTTGATTGCAGCCAAAGCCGCGGGCGCTTCCATATGACCTTGACGCATGTCCTCAATCACCTTTTGATCTCCGGTGGACAATTTTCCTCCGTTCGCCTTATTCGTGTTGTAGAGCCGTTCGGCGATGTCTTTGAAGTCGCCCTTGCTCACAGACCCATCTAGCGATTTCTTAATCTCGCTTCCGTTAGTGTCAGGGTTGGAACTGGCCCCAGCATAACGATTGGCTTCGCCTTCCATGAGAGTGCCTTTGAATATTTGAGCCACATTGCCCTTCCCAAATTCTCCGTATTTCAACTGGTTCGCCTCATACTTCACAAAGTTGCTGAGTGCCAACGGTGACACTTGAGGAGCTTCTTTTTCGCCTGAAATGGCGATACTTGGAATGTAGAGCGGCAAGCGGGCGGCCCCTTGAGCGATGTTTTCGCCCACCTCTTTGATTCCGCTGGTGATCGATTCGGCGAGAGTGCCTTCGGCGGCGGTGAAAACCCCGACCCAAACGACCACGATGCTGACCACCATCAAGATGAAGCGTTGCATGTTTTCAATACCCGATGCGTAGAACTGCGTCGACAAGAGCTGATCGGCCGAGAATGTGCTGAGACTGTTGAGGTAAGCTCCACCCCCGTCGGCCAAACCACCCATCATGATATAGCTAATACTGAGCGTCACTCCAATGATGATCGGCGCCATCAAATGTTTGGTGACTCGGGTGGTGAGATCTCCTCCGCCACTGCCTAAAAATTCACTGATTTGCGGGATCACATAGACCAAAACGGCAATCGGCGAAAGTGCCAAAGCCAACCACATCACCACAATTCGAGCGATGAGAACCAAGGCCAATACAATATATGTGAGGCAGAAAATCACGTAGATCACGAATGAAAAAATCACGTTGATGGTGAGGTCTTCAAAGGTCTTGATTGATTCGGGCTTGACCAAAAGCTGATTGTTGAGCGACCCCATGTTGATGGCCATCAACAGAGAGATGTTGTTCTGATTCACGCTTTGGAAGTAGTTGTCGGCCATAAAACTATTGAGCTTGCCCGTGTATTCTTTTTTAGTTTCATCTTTGGCGCACAAATATTGAGTCATGATGGGCACGGTCGGGTCATTGATTTTGTAGTGCTCTTGGGGTGCATCCGGTTTTGCAGCTGGAAGACAGGCTCGTCCCTCAATGATAACTTGCTGTTTTTGCGCAAAGCTGAGTGTATCGGTTTGATCTTCGACGGCTTCGGGTAGGGCGAATACGGCTGAGGTCGCGATGCTGGATGCATCCAACACCACCACTCCAATTTGAAAGGTGAAGTTGACTAAAACCAGACCGAGCACGATTTTCGGCACCGAGGCTTGAATCGAAAGACTGCTTTCGGGGTTCCCAAAACCCATGGCGTTGTAGACGGCGACGATCAACAAGAAGAGGGCGAACACGATGTTCACCAGGTTGCGCACCTCAGACCAAATCAAACGCAGGCGTTCTTCCATGCCCGGACCCACAATCAAATCGTTGTCCATCAGACTTCCGATAATCATCAAGAATGGCCACAAAAAGGCGTCGAGCACATTCACAATCAAACTCGCGAGGTAAGCCACGGTGGTCACCACTTGGTTTTTGATGTCGGCCGACTGAGCCACGCTGGGCGCGGTCTCGGCGGCAAATACGGCATCGGCCCCCCAGAAGAACAGGGCGGCGGCGGCAACGACGATGAAGATTTTTTTAAACATGATTCACATGAAATTCACGAAGTAAGTGAGGCCGAAGAGTCCGGCTCCGGTAGCGGCGACGGCTCCCGTGGTTGCGACAGCGGCACCGGTCATCCAATTGCGACGACGACGCGACCTTGTTTGAGTGCGGGTTTGTCGTTTTTCTTCCATTTCAATTGATAGTTTTTTTGCGAGAGTTTTGCGTCGTTCCATCCGTTGAGTCATTTCAAGTTCAGCTTGAGTTGGAACGGTGGGTTGCTTCGTTTGTGCTTCGGTTTCAACGGTTCCTGAAACCTGTCTGGGTTTTGGAGCGAGCGCTTGAACCGAAGGCATGTTCATAATTTGGCTATTTTTCAGGTTCATCGCTGAGTTAACGGCATGAATTGCAGCCACGGCGTTCGCGGCATTCACAGCATCGTTGGCTTTGTTTTGAAGTGGATTGGACGTCGACAAAAATCGTGAATCTTGTCTTCCGAATGCCTGCTCCATTTGCCCTTCTTTAAAGGTTTCGGGCGATTTTTCAGGATGATCGAGATCGGTGAATTCATAATTCCAAGGTTGTTCGCCGGCTTGATTCAAATCGATCGAAACAGTGTAATGACCCTTGGGATGACGCACCGAAAACATCAATCGGCTTCCTTCGATTTCAGATGATTCCACTGAAAATCCACTATTTTCAAGGTTGTATCGGGCCACAGCCATCGCTTGATTTTCAGCCAATTCTTTCAAATTTTCAGTATGACTTTCAAGCGTGGGACTCACAAAATAAAGTTTTTCGAGCATGTTCAGTTGCACGGCTGAGCTCAGCATTTCGGCGGTTTCCCAATGAAAGGTCTGACCTCCGTCGTGGCTCACCAAAAAGAGCTGACCATGCAAGAGTTGTTCGCGTTTGGCGGCACTGCTCACGCTGTGATTGCCTTTATCGAGCCAACTTTCTGTCACAAATTTTTGAAAAGAACGGTCTTGTTCTTCGACCGACATGAGCTTTTTAGACTCATGATTTTGAGCCGCCCACTGGATGTGAAGAGCGTCGTAGCCCGGTTCTAAATTTTGAAGATTTGGGTTCATGCGTGAAGTGTGGTCAAGCCCTGATTTTTGAATACGGTTTCAATAAAGTCTTTTTGTGCCGCAGGCAGTTCGATTCCCATTCCCGCCACCTTTTGTGCCAATGCGTCGCCCCAAGATGAAAATAATGCGGCGGTTTCAGCGGGTGATTTGCCCAAATCCACTCCTGATTCAGTGAGAGCGGCTTGCCATGCGGCAGGCGTTTTATCATTGCCTTTGTTGAATGCGATGCGAGCGGTGGCAATTTTTTCAGCCTGATTTGCGTAAGAATGCGCCTCTTTAGGATGGTCCGAAAGCGTGCGGGCCAAGCTGCCCATATGGTGAATGCTGGCTTCACGACTCGCTTCGCCTGGGTTGTTTCGAGTCCATTCGGTCACCCAGCGGCTGATTCTTCGATCGTTCCACTCTAAGGCCACGCCCAATTGAGCGAGACCGAGGGCAGTTCCAGGATTTGCCACACCGTTGATCCAGTTTTCTAGTGTGAGAGGACCCTTCCCCACGTTGACCGCAAGGTTGGCTCCCATGGTGGCGATTCCGTTGAGCGTCAGTGCGAGTCGGGCGATGCCGCCGAAACTGAAGTTTTGATGCATGGAGTTCATTCCGTTGGGGCCTGCCATTCGAGCGTTGCGACGCTCAGCAGCAGCCAAAACTTGATTGCGACCGGCCAACGTGTCTGCGTTGCTCCATCGAGGGTCCCCAGGGCAAAGTTCTTCAGCCTGAGCGACTGTCAAAAAGTCAGCGGTGACAAGTGCAAAGACCATGTTCGGGTCTTTGGGTGTGAGTTTCATCACTTCCATGCGGTCTTTGGGGCTGAGGAATGAGATGAACACCATTGCATCGGGATTGATTTGTTTTGATTGCAAGACCTGCATTTTTTCGGCCACATATTGATAGTCTTCAGGCGTCAAAGATTGCTCAAGGGCCATTTTTCTCAGCAAGACTTGGTCTTTCCCTCCTTGAGTCTCGACCAATGTTTCGACTGGAAAATTCTGAATCAAAATTTGCGCATTGAATAATTTTTGAACATCTTCCGGAGTGTCCACTTTGCTGAGGCCACCCTTTTCTGAAGCCGGTTGTCGCTCTTGACCACTCATCACCAAAATCAATTCGATGCGTTCGGTGAGACTGTTGAAGCCAGCCTGCATTCGGTCGAGAGCTGTTTTTTGGTCACGTTCGCTCAAATCCTTCAGAGCATTTTTCATCTCCCACCCTTTTTTTTCGAGAGATTCTCGAATCAAACTTGCGGCGTGGCCACTGGCTCCTCGCGCAGTGTCGACGTGACGCTTCAGCACGATTTCAAGATTGAGAATCGCGTTGGCAATCAGCCGATCAGCTGATGCCTCAAAGGTTTCGGGTTGTGAAGATTTTTCGAAGCTCATACGAGTTTAAACATGCGAACTAAAATATCGGCGATGGCGGGTTTTTTACCTTCCCACTCACGCAATTCGCCAAGTAGAATTTGGCGTACCACAGCAGGGTTCACATCCACCAAAAAAACGTGGCGTTCGGGGTGCCATCGGTCGTTGACCCACAGGTGCAATT
>CAZBZW010000002.1:0-16699 GCA_964496535.1 uncultured Candidatus Peribacteria bacterium | reverse complement strand
CGTTCATCAGCATGCCGCCTGCGGCATCCACGTCGTCCATCATCGAAAAGGCTTTGATCTGGCTGTACGGAATGGTTTTTTCGCCCAGATTGATACCCATGTCGGTGATTTGAACCTTATGCACTTGAGGTTTTCGTGAATTTTGAGCCACAAACCAGATTCCAACCGACACGCAAACCAAGCTGAGTGTCCAGTTCCCGAAAATCCAAGAGCTGACTCCCACTCCTCCCAAGAGACCGAAGGCGATCCCGTACCAGAGCCGTCCACGATGAAAACGCATGAAGTCGGGTGCATTCCACGAAAGCAATATTTCCTCGTGAGGATTCGATGCCATACGTTTTGTTTTTATTTAATCTAATTATTGTAGCACAAATGAACCTGTTTTTCAAGGTGGCCGAAACCCACGAAAAAAGCCCCGCGATGGGGGCTGATTTCAATGCAAATTTTAAGTCGATTTAGCGATTGCCGGTGTAGGGCAACAATGCCATTTCACGAGCGCGTTTGATGGCCAAAGAAAGCCTTTTTTGCTGTTTCAAGCTCACATGGGAATAGTATCGAGGCACGATGCGGCCCAACACAGTGAGGTAACCTCGCAAGAGCTCAGCATCTTTGTAATCGATGTAAAGCGGAAGTGCGGGTCGTTCGGTTTTTTGTACGGGTACTTTTCTGGACATATTTAGAACATGTTATCGTCATGGATATCTGCGCTGAGCTCGGATGAGCTGGCGGCAGGTTGAGATTGGAATTGAGGCTGTGCAGGCATGTCGTTCATCATTTCAGGTTCTTCGTAAGATCCTCCGTCTTGGTCTGGAGAGTAAGAGTCTCCGTTTTCACCTCCACGTTTTTCGAGGATGATCATATCTTGAAGCACAATTTCGGTGCGGAAACGGCGAGTGCCGTCTTCCATGTCCCAGCTACGAGTTTTTAGGTAGCCTTCGACATAAACGAGCATTCCTTTGTGGAGGTAATTTTTGCAGATTTCAGCCAATTTTGCCCAAGCCACACATTCGTGAAATTCAGCTGAGGAACGTTTTTCACTGCCGCTGGTGACCCATTGACGGTTCGTTGCTAGACCAAATGTGACAATCGATTGACCGGATGCAGTGCTCTTAAGCTCAGGATCTCGAGTGAGATTTCCGATGAGAATGACTTTATTGACGCTTCGCATATGCTGAGATTTAAATTTATAAAATTAGAGCTCCACGCCTGCGTCTTCCGCAATGGCTTTGAGCTTTTCGTCGAGATTGATTTCAGGTTTTACTTCCTCCTCTTTTGGCTTTCTTTTGCCACTCACACGTTCTTGAAGTTCTTCGGTTGATTTTGAGAGTTTTTTAGCGCCGGCCATCTTGATTTGCTCAAAACGCAACAAGACGTAGTCGTCGGGCACTTTCACCACCATCGAGCGCAAAAGGCCCAATTGAAGACGTAAATCCTTTTGAAGACCTGGAGCGCCGGCTCCTTCACCCACAAAAGTCATCACGACATAGTTCCCCTTGGAACAGCCTTTGATTTTGTAAGCGAGGTCGCGCAGACCCCAAAAATCTTCTTCTTTCATTTCAAAACCGTGTTCCGTGATGGAACCGGTGATTTCTTTTAAAGTTTTTTCTTGCTCCTTCTCGGTCAACTTAGGATCCAAGATCAGCATGATTTCGTATTTCATTCTTGTGTGGGTTAATCACCCTCGAGTCCAGGCAATGCCGCTCGAAGGACAAGTTTCAGCCTGCGGAGTCTAGCACCGCAGGCTGAACCAGTTCAAGTGAATTTTATTAGAGTTGCATGGCTCGGTAAAGAATCTCGGCGAGATCGCCACGAGTCATTCCGTTCGCAGGTTTGAGCAAGTGATCGCTTGCAGGGTCGATGAGACCGAAGTGGAGAGCCACTTCAACGAAGATTTCGTACCAAGCGTTGTCTTCAACGTCGGTGAAAATTCCCATCATGTCGTTGCGCAGGGCAGTGTCGAGTTCAAAACCACCCACAATCATTTTGAGAGATTCCACGCGATTTACGGTTTGTTCAGGACGGAAGAGTCCGTCTGGGTAACCTTGAATCCATCCGCGTTCTTCAGCGTAGCAAACGTAAGGTGCATACCATTGGTCGGTCACGTCTGGGAAACAGTTATTGAAGTCTTCGGCAGACGGAGTTTTTCCGAGAGAGGCCACGATGAGCTTCACGAATTCCGCTCGGTTGGTGATGTTTTCAGGTCGGAAAGTTTGATCTTCATAACCTTCTACCACACCTTGGTCATAGAGGTACTGAATGGCCTCAAAGTTTTCGTCGGTTTCAGGTACGTCGGTGAACGCAGGCTCTTCACTGGCCAACTGAACTTCGTCGTTACCAGAGTTGTTGTTTCGATCGCTATTTCCACCTCCTGTGAACCCGCCACCGGTTGAAGTGGGAGCTGAAGGAGTTGAAGTGGGCGCATCAGCCAAGTCAACGGTGAAAGTGGTGCTGGCACAGTTGTTTTCGGTACTGAAGTCACGAGTGACTGAAGTGGTGTCGACACACACTTCGACGCTCACGATTTGCCCATCGGTGAAGGTCATGCCCTCAATTGGGAAGTCAAAGGTTCGAGTGCTGGAAGTGTTTGGGGCCAAATATTCGTTGCTAGAATCTGAGCTCCATTCGTTGATCTGCCAGACTTCGCCGTCCATGCTCACTTCGTTTCTTCCGGTCAGAACGTCAGGGTAAACATCGCCTTGATTCCCCACTTTATAGGTGAGAACACCGGTCGTACTGTCGTAAGATGTGATTGTAGCGAAGAGATCGCTGGTCACAACTGTGATGACAACGTTGGCACAAGTTTCAGCGGTCGTGGTTTTGGCACACACCGTTAAGTTGTGCGTTCCGGTTGTTTCGAGTTCGACAGGAAGTGCAAACGCAAAGGTTGTAGATTCAGGAGTCACAATTTCAGATGAAAGCTCTGTTCCGTCTTCAGAAACAGTGAGTTCCATGCTGGGCACTCCATCCATGATGTCTGAAACAGTTCCTTCTAGTGTGATTTCATCACCCAAACGAATGGTTTCATCCTCTGAATCGAGGGCAATTGACATGAATGGCAGTGTGAAGGTGAGTTCGGCACAGTTGTCGGTTGTATCGGTATCTCCAGAAACTTCTGTCGAGTCGATACAAACCTGAACGGTGTTTTCACTTCCTCCTGCGAAGGTGCCGAGATCGAATAGGTTCAAGTTGAATTCTTTGGTGGCTGAAGTTCCAGGAGCGAGATAGGTCAGCATCGCTTCAGCATCTTCGGTCACCCAGATCGTTTCGTCGGCCACAGTTTCGTTCAAAGTGATGACTGTGGTTCCGCCTTCAGTCAATGCAGTTGCAGGACCGGTATTTCCGAGTTCGTAAGTGAGCAATCCAGTTGTGGAGTCAAATGCGGTGATCGATGCGTAAAGATCGCTGGTCAACACGGTTACAGTGGTGACGTCACAAGCTGATTGAGTTCCATCGTTTGCACATACCGTGAGAGTGTGGGTTCCGGCTGTCGTCAATTCCACATCAAGCGCAAATGCTGCAGAGCTGGATTCGGGAGTGAGGCTTGTATTTACGAGTTCGATTTCACCTTCAGAAACGGTGACGTTCAATGAAGGCGTTCCATCCATAATGGTGCTGACCAACCCTGTCAATGAAGTGACATCGCCCAAGTTCACAGAGGCCACCTCGGCATCAAGAGTCAAAGCCAAGGCGTCAATGTTGAAATTCAAGGTGTCGCAATTGTTGCTGAAGTCCGCATCACCTGAAACTTGAGTGGTGTCGATACAGACACTCACAGTGTTGTTTCCAACTTCAGCATCGAGATCAAAGAGGTTGAGGTCGGCTGTTTTTTCAGTGCTCGAGCTGCCAGTCAAATAGGTCATCATGGCATCGGCATCTTCGGTGTCCCAAATGATTTCGTCAGCAATGTCGCGATTGAAGTCGATTTGAGTTTCGCCACCGAATTCAACGGCATCGTTTTCGCCTTGGTTTCCCAATGTGTAAGTGAGAATACCGGTGGTGGTGTCGAATGCAGTGATTTCAGCATAAAGGTCCACGCCGTTCACGTTCACAGTCGTTTCGTCACACACTCGTCCTCGTCCGTCATCAATACATCCTGAAATGGTGTAAGCGCCACGAGTGGTGTAGGTGTGAGTGTCGAAGCCCGTTCGGTCGAATGGGTTATCGAGGCTTACAGTTGAAGAATCAGAACTTCCATCACCCCAGTTGATCACATAGTCGTAAGAAGCGGCTTGGTGGTCGAGGTTGGTGATGTCGGCAAATAAAGTGAATTCGCTTCCAACCGTAGTGATTTCACTTGAACCATAGAGATTCAAGGTCAAGGCATCGTCTTCGAAGCTTGCGTCAGAATCGACGGTCACTGAAACGGTTGTACAACGGTTTTGGTCGCCTGCAGTCACACAGAATTCAATGCTTCCGAGACCACTGTCAATGAAGATGACGTCGAATGGAACTGAGAGTTGAGATTCGCCATCTAAAATCATGGCTCCATTTGTGAGATACCCACCGGTCGTTTCAAGATCGTAATTGATAGAATATTCAAGCTCTTCAGTGCCTTCTGGAATATTTCGCACATTCACAGTGTAAGAACTTTCTTCATTTTGAGTGAAGATCATTCCAGCTGACAATTCTACGGTCAAACGAGGACCCACGGTCACGAAGGTGGAATCACATGACTCCACACCTGAAACGGTGGTGCAAACTCGCACTCCGTAGGTTCCTTCTCGGTTATAGGTGACTGGAATCGTGGTGGATAGAGCTTGAGCTCCCCCAGTGCTCACTTCAAAGCTTTGAAGTTGACCACCTTGAGCATCTGCAGAACCAAAATCAGCACTCAATGTGAAGCTGGTGGTTCCTTCTCGTAGATTTTCGATGTTGATGGGTAGAACTAGACCTTCGTATTGAGCCACTTCCAGAGATTCAGCGGCCACATCGAGACTGACTGAAGGCAATGTGAAGGTGGTGCCTGCACAATTGTTGCCACGCAAACGATCTGCAGTCACAGCATCGGCGTCCAAACAGATTTCCACAACATTTTCAGTGGTGCTGTTGATGTAGTCGGCCGAGAGATCGAGATCGAAAGAGCGGTCGAGTGAAGTGCCGTTTTGCAGGTAAAGTGCAGTGTCTGTCGTGTCGTCTTCCCATGTGCTTCGGAAGAACACCACGCCGTTCACGGTCACTTGAGTGATTCCGCTCATGGTGTCGATGTCCAACTCTCCTTCATTCCCCATGTTCACGTTCATCACTCCGGTGAGAGGGTTGATGTCGAGCAGGTTCACAAAGAGATCAGGACCCGCTACGGTGATGGTGCGTTCAGAACAGATCATTCCACGACCGTCGTTGGCGCAAACTTGGATGGTTCGAGTTCCACGAGTGGTGTAGCTGTGATCAAAATTAAAGCTCACATCATATGGATCGGTGATGGGCTGATTGAAGGTGTCGATGGTTCCGTCATTCCAATCGATGCTCATATCGAGCTCGGTCGCTTGATGGCTGATGCTGCTCAAGTTGGCGGTCACGGTGGTGGACACATCTTGATTCACAGATGATTCACCGGTGGTGCTGAGTTCTAGAGGTCCAGAAACAAAATCTGCATCGCTGGCAATATTGAGATTCATGCTGTCGCAAGTTCGTTCTCCGTCTTGATCCGTCACACAGATTTGAGAGATCCATCCATTCCCTTCTGTAAGGAAGGTGGGGTTGAACTCGAGAGTCAATTCTTCTTGACCATTGGTTTCAACAAGCACGTCTTCGAGATTACCACTGAGGGTTTCAGTCCCCCAGTCGATACTGTAGGTGACAGCAGTGCTGAATGCATTGATGTTTGAAATATGCACTTGGACTGGAGTCGCCTCACGGATCACAGTGTTGAGTTCAGCAGGCACGAATTCTGCTTGAATCACCCAAGGCTCCACCGTAACGATAACTTCGTCACACGCTTCTTGACCTGGGAATCGTGAACAAGCCGATACTTGATAGGTTCCAGGCTCTGGGAAAGTGGTGGTCCATTCTTTAGTGACGGCTCCATTTTCATCTGCAGTCAATAACTCGGAGGTTCCGCCCTCTCCAGTTCCAAATTCAATTCCAAGATCCACTTCGCTCACTTCTGCAGGAATATGGGTTACTGTTCCGGTGAAGGTTACGGGTGCATCTTCACGAACGGTGATGGCCGCTTCTTGACTGAAGGCGAAGGCCATGGGCCGTTCTTGAGCGATGATGGGCATTTGACCGCAAGTGGCCGGTTCGCGCATATCGCTCACACAGTAACTGATCGTAAAATCTCCTGAAATTGGATATGTATAATTGAGCACTTTCACCTGATCGACGGGATCCAATAGATAGACTGTAGCTGGATCATTTTGATTCCAGTTAACAGAAATTTCCAATTGGGTGGCGTCAGGGTGAACGTTTTGAATATCGAAGGTGAGGCTCATTTCTTCGTCTGCAAAAATGGGCTCACTGACTGTGGGGGTGGCTGTCAAATTAGCAAATGTAGACCAAATTCGTGCGGATTGATTGTCACAAGTGGGCAAGCTGCCGTCGACGGTCACGCACACGGAGAAGTTTTGAACTCCTGGAGTGAGCATGGTCAGATCGTAGCGGAAAAAAATGTCGATATCTGCATCTGAAGCATCCATATCCCAACTTCCTTCTGATTGATCAGATAAAACGTAAGTTTCAGAATTTGGAGATGTGTTTGTCCCAGGGAAGCTCGTTTCAATGGTCAAACTGCTGGCAGTTTCAGGAATACCACTCACAAATGCGTCCAGGCTGAATGATTCGCCTTCATTAAACTGCATTTCAGTGGCGTAGGGTGTCTGTGCATCGTAACCCATCAATACAGTGAGGCCGTCCACTTGAGCGCGAGCGGGAAGCACTGTGATGAGTGCGGTCTGACAGATGTATTCGATCGTGTCATCAGCACAGATTTGAACCGTATAAGTTCCTTCGCTTGTATAGGTGTGTGAAAATAAGACGGACGTTGCATCAATCGGTTGGAGTGAGGTTTCTACAGGAGTTTCATCTCCATAATCGACGGTCACCTCGAGTGAATCTGCAGCCAAACTTGCGCCGGTCCAATCTAATGAGAGTTCGGCGGATTCATCAATGCGCACGCTTTCAGGTGCGGTGAGAGTGGTCGCGAGTTCAGAGTGTTGGTTGGCGTAAATATAGGCAAGGTCAGCATTATCGCTAAGATCTCCATCCAAAATCACCCAGCCATTCAGGATGCCTGAAAGGGCCTCCCTTCCAAACCTCAACCTCGGGTACAAAGGTTCAGTCTCAAAATCAATGCCCAGTCGAGCTTCCACATTGGACAAGGTGACGTTGTAAATGGTGTCTACATAAGAAGTTCCTGGGATTGACGCTTGTGAACCAATAGTCCAGTCAGAAAAACTGCTTTGAATATTTCTGTATGGTGAGTTTGATGCAGACAGCTCGAGCAAAAATTGACTCAAAATTTCAGATCTTCGCGCCTCACTGATGCCCAGTTCTGTCAGCATCAATTCTGCTGGCCCCACATAACGAATGTGGGCCGTGGCCGTGTCTGTTCCTGCATCGTAGTCCATTCCTTCAAAACTGAAGTTGGGGGTGGCATTGGCCGGAATGACCTCAACCGGAACTGAAATTTCAAGAGGTGGATACAGGCTCATGTCTACGGTTGGATCGGACGTGATCAGTTCAGCGTTGATTTTCAGAGTATAAGAGCCAGCCACATCGTATGTGTGTCCTTGTGGATAAGCTTTGAAATATGGAAATTCGTTGAAGATAAATCCGTACGCATTATCGAGCGCGGTGTCGGCGGTCGGGTTCCAACTTCGATCTTTGATATGGAACTGATGAATACTTGTGTCTACAGCAGGATAACTTTCTTCAAAGATTGGGCTTTCATCACCGTAATCTACGGTCACATGCAATTCCCCGTTGTAAGACATGGGATCTGCTGGATCCAAGAGGGGTAGCTCTGGATAATCTGGGACCGCATAGTCAAAAAGGGCCGGGTTGCCTTCCATCACCACAAAACCTCCGGTGACGGGGTCTGAGCTAGAAGGTCCAGTTGTGGACAAGGCTTGAGCGGCTAAAGGAGCCCAGCTGTTCAACAAAAGCGCACCGAGCGCCAAGGTTGCCAGCTTCTTGCGAAGATTGGATAACATCCACTGAGGGGTTAGAGATAATAAGGGAAAGTGAGGATTTTTTAACAGAAGCTGCCCAGTTTGTCAATCTAGCCCTGGAACTTCTGTCTACTTGTCCATTCTCCAGATACAACGAGTGGACGACCGAAAGGTTACGAAAAAACTTTAGCGAAATTGACTGAGCAGGTGGCGGGTGGCAGTAGGACCTTTCATCGGGCGGTTTTGAGCGTCGAAAACAGGTTGGGCCTGGGGTCCAGCATGACCGACCGTGAAGGCGTGTCCAAATTGTCCACTTAGAAACTCTCGGTCATTGCCATCGATATCGGGGCGGTCGCCCACACAAACGGTATCTTCTTTTGAAATTTGAAGATGCTGAGTCCATCGTTTGATGGCCTTCCCTTTGCCTGCCTCAATCGGAAAAATGAGCGAGCCCAAGCCTGAACTTTCTGTGGTCAGATCGTTTGATACTTTGAGTCGAGCCAGCAGTTTTTTGAGGCGGCGATGAGCTAGGATTGCCAGCATTTGAGTGATTCTTGGGAAGAAGTAGATCCTTGGAAAAAGCAAAACGACGACGAATTGTCTTTCTTGCACATCCATCAGATGAAAAAAATGACGACGAATTTTTTGAGCGAGCGTGGATTTTGAGATTTTTTCTTCGGGCCATTCGATTTGAAAGAGGAGTTGCCAGTCTTGCGCTTGTTCGTTCCAGCGGTTGGCCGTGCATCCATTGTCGGTGATCAAAGTCCAGCGGTGGCGTTGTTCTTCGGGATTTTCAGAAGCATCCAAAATTTCTTGCAGACGTTCTTTTTGTCTGGCCAGAGGTCGGCCACTGCAAAGCGCCAGTTCGATGTGCAGGGGCAGGTTTGCCAATGTTTTTCGAAGTTCGATCGGGATGCTCCATGCGCCAAATTCGGTGAGAGTTCCGTCGACATCGAAGGCAATGGCCTTGGGGGTTTTCATGAGGTGAGTATATATGTCTGGCCTGGCTTTCGAAAGCCCGCTAAAGTGGGGCGCGGAGTCCCTGTAGTTCAATGGCTAGAACAGATCCGTCCTAAGGATAAAATGAAGGTTCGATTCCTTCCGGGGGCACCAACTCGTCGAAGACGAGGCTTCCTACCCTATGAATACCTGTAACATCTGCCATATCGAATTTCAAATTCTCGAAGAGGATCGGGCGTTTTACGCTGGAATGGACGTGCCCGAACCCAAACAGTGCCCTGAATGTCGGTTGATTCGACGTCTGCTGGAACGCAACGCTCGTAAACTCTACAAGCGAACATGCGATTTCTCGGGGAAAACGATCTTATCGACCTTTCATGAACGGCAACCCTTTCCTGTCTATCACCATGACATTTGGTGGGGTGATGGTTGGGATGCGATGGATCATGGCCGTGATTTTGACTTTTCGAGGCCGTTTTCTGAGCAGTTTCTTGAGTTGAAATCGGTGGTGCCGCATTTTTCGGTGTTTGTGGTGGGCGGAACACTTGAAAACAGTGAGTACACCAACTGCACGGGTTATTTAAAGAATTGCTATCTGATTTTTGAGAGCGATTATGACGAAGATTGTGCCTATTCGAATCGCATTTATCACTGCAAAAACCTGCTCGACTGCACTAATTGTCACGAATCGGAGCTCTGTTATGAGTGTGTGGATTGCCAAAAGTCGTATGGACTTGTCTATTCTCAAGAGTGCATTCAGTGCCAAGACAGCTATTTCTTGAAAAGTTGCATGGCGTGCCAAGATTGCATCGGCTGTGTGAATCAGCGTCACAAGCGTTACATGATTTTCAATCAGCAGTTTTCTGCTGAAGATTACGAGCGCGAAAAGGCCGCTTTGCATTTGGACACTCGGGAAGGTTTGGAAGCCGTTCGGGCTCGGGCCGAAGTTTTATTCCGAACTCAACCTCACAAGGCGACCGAGGGCGAACAGAATGAAAACGTGGTCGGCGATCACGTCTACAATTCTAAAAATGTCTATCAAGCCTTTGACGCGAATGACTTGGAGGACTGCCGCTATTGCGCGAAAGTCACATCTCAGGTTAAAAATTGCATGGATTATACCTCATGGGGCTTCAAGGCTGAACAGGTTTATCAGTGCGCTTCGTGTGGAGACAACGCCTACAATTTGAAGTTCTGTTCCACCTGCACGACGAATATTTCGAACCTGGAATACTGCATGTACTGCACCGGCTCCACCGATTGTTTTGGCTGTGTGGGACTCAAAAAGAAACGATTTTGCATTTTTAATAAACAATATTCACCTGAAGATTATCAGGTTTTGCGAGACCGACTGATTGAACACATGAAAACGACCGGTGAATGGGGTGAGTTTTTTCCGATTTCGATCTGTTCTTATGGCTATAACGAGACTCTGGCCCAAGATCAATTTCCTGACAGTCGTGAAGATGCCTTGGCGTTGTGATATGGTTGGTCTGACCATGAAATGCCCGAAAGCGATATGGGTCGAGGCATGCCCGGAGTGGTGGAGTGCGTTTCGAGTGGGAAACTGTTTCGACTCACGCCGATGGAGTTGGCCTTTTACGAGAAAATGAAGCTGCCCATCCCTGTGAAACATCCTGACGTGCGTCATGCAGAACGAACAGGACGACGCCCGATGTGGCGACTGCGAGAGGTGGCATGTTCGAGTTGTGGCCAAGCAGTTCCGGGTAATATCAGTCGAGATTCCGACGAAACCGTGGTCTGCCACGAGTGTTATTTAAAGACAGTGTATTGATGTATGACCAAACATCCTCAAGAAAAACTGGGTGAAATGCTGGCGCTTTCATTTGTGGTTTTGGGGGCATTTTGGCCTGTTGGCGTGAACTATGGAGCTAAAAATATTCCGCCGATTCAGTTTTTGGCTTTTTTGATGCTGGGTTCGGCTCTCTTGTTTTTGGCCGCAACGCTCTACTACCGCCAGCTGGGTGCACTCTTGAAAACGCGTTGGCTGGCTTCTCTCACCCTCTACAGTCTTTTAATCACGTTGGGGTATTTGACCATTGTCATCTCCACTTCGTTCACTACGGCCACCGATACCACCCTGCTTCTGCAGTCTGAAATTATTTTTGCGGCATTGATAGGTTACTTTTTAATGGGTGAAGCGCTGAGTTCTTCGAAAATTTTGGGAATCGTGTGTGTATTTATGGCCGATTTCATCACGCTCTATCGGGGAGGCTTGGAATTGAATGGGCCGCATTTAGCCCTTTTTTTGGCACCTCTGTTCTATGTTTTTGCGAACCGAATGTCTCGGCGCATGCAAATGGAGGGTTTGCATTGGGCTCCCCTTCTGTTTTATCGGCATTTCGTGGGTGGAATCGCCGTGCTCATTTTGGCCGCATTCCTTGAAGGAGTGACGGTTCCCGACCCGTCAAATTGGCTTTTCCTGGTTTTGTTTGGTTTGGTCATCTACGGACTCAGCAAAATCATATGGCAACTCTGCCAGGTTCGACTCGATCTTTCTAAGGCTACGGCGCTGGGGCTGACGCATCCTGTTTTCAGCTTTATTTTGGCTCGCATCTTTCTAGGAGAAGTGCCCACGATTTACCAAATCTGGGGAATCGTTTTTTCGCTCGTAGGAATTGTCTTTCTTTTGCGGGCTCCGTCGCGACAGTGGGCTACGGCAAGTCCGAGTGAATTGTGACTTTTTTACCTGTAATTGGGTGGCGAAAGGTCATTTCAGCCGCATGCAGAACCATGTGAGCCTTGGGGAATTTTTTTCTATATTCTGAATTGAAGGTGCGGTCTCCATATAAATAGTCGAGCAAGAGCGGATGGCCGATCATCTTCATGTGCTGGCGAATCTGATGCTTGCGTCCGGTTTCGATGCGCACTTCGAGCAGGGTGACTTTTTCGAACCGTTCGATGATTCGATAGTGGGTGACGGCGGGAACTTTTTTTCGCACCGTGCGCGCTTCGAGGGGCATCGAGATGGTTCCCTGTTGTTTGCGAGGGGTTCCTTTCACCAATGCGAGGTATATTTTCTGAGTTTGCGGGGATTGAAAAATAGCCTCCAATACTTCACGGTCTCGAGGGTATTTGCCCACCAAGACGATTCCGGAACTGTCTTTGTCGAGACGATTCAACAGGTAGGGTTTGAAGCCTTTATTTTCAGACTCCGCCCACTCTCTCAAGTTGCCCTGGAGGGTTTTTGATTCAGGAATATTCGGGCTGGGAACGCTGGCTAAGCCCGCCGGCTTGAACGCGGCTAAAATGGTCTCATCTTCGTATAGAATTTTCATTTCGGTTATTTCAGGTTGAAATGAACCAACCACCAATCTCCATCTTTTTCAAGCCAAACTGATTCAAATGCGCGAGATTCTCCAGTGGTCGTTACGAGGTCTCCGGTCAGGCTTGTGACTCCGTAATCTTCACTGGCTTTTACGTTCGTGAGTTTTTTAAAGCTTTTGATTTCGGTGTGAGCATCACGAAATTCCGTCAATTCTTCGACTGTTGTTTCGGCACGAAAATCTTTACTTGTCATTTCATAGGCTTGCTCGGGTGCCGAGTTCAGTTCGTCTAAAAAAGTCCCCATGAGCGCCACAGTCGAATGATTTTGGACGCACGCGCTCATTGTGAAAAGAATGGGAGCTAGAAGCCAAAAGCGTTTCATTGGGTGGGTGGTTAGGGTTCAAATTTATCACGATGGTCCGTTTTTATCAATTGTCAATTAGAGTTTATTGACGGTGAGCACTCACTCACCTACAAATAGAGCATACACTCACCCACTGTCCTATGATGACTGACAAACAAGAAGCCGTTCTCCAATTCATTGAGGAGTATCAGTTGGAGTTTGGAAAATCGCCGACCTTGCGTGAAATGCGAGAGAAGTTTCAAGTGAAATCCGACAACAGTATTTTAAAACATTTGGATGCCCTTAAAGAGAAGGGGTTTCTCGAAAAGGATGATACGCCTCGAGGTATCCGGCTTTTGGATTCCGTCAAAGAACGATTCGAAGCGGCATCGAATTTGATTCGCATTCCTCTTCTGGGCACGATTCCGGCCGGAGGGCCTACCCTGAGCAATGAATCGGTTCTTGATTATTTTGAGGTTGGAAGTGACCTGCTCAAGCGCCCCAAAGGTTCTTTCGCACTGCGTGTTTCAGGTTTGAGCATGATCAATGCAGGCATTCTAGAAGGCGATTTTGTCATCGCCAATCAAGAGATCAAAGCTAAAGATGGCGATGTGGTGGTGGCCCTCCTCGATGGAGGCAATACCGTGAAACGATTCCGCACCGATGGTCACCAGTGTTGGCTTGAAGCAGCCAATCCTGATTATTCCGACCTTCATGCAAGCGAGTACCTAGAAATTCAAGGTGTGGTGACGGCTGTCATTCGCCTCTATTGATTCAAATTTAACCCCCTCCACAATGTTCACATTCAACAAGCCCTTCAAATCTTTCCGGGCTTCCACACAGTCGGTTTATTTCATGACTCGGCCTTCGTTCTTCCGTCGACTCCAAATCCAATATCGCCCTTACGCTCGTAAAGGGGCATATCGAAGCGTGGGTCAAACACTTTTAGCGTTCTAGTTCTGAGCGGAAGGCTCTAGCAGTACGAGATCCATGTTTTCCATGGGCAGGGAACTGCGACCGCTCAATGAAAGGGCGGGCTTTGATTCCAAACTCAACTTACCCATCAACTTGAGAAACTCGGCAGGAGCTCCGTCAAAATTCATAGGGATGACGATTCGAGGCTCAATCGCTTCCATCATTTTTTGAGCTGATTTTGCATCGAGAACTCCTTTGCCTTCAACAGGCAAAAGCAGAACATCAACATCTCCCAACTTGCCCATCACTTCATCAGTGAGAGGAGCGCTGAGCGAGCTGAGTGAAACGACTCGGATGTCTTCAAAATACAATGATGGAATGAGCACGATTCCGCCTGCTTCCTCTATTTCGAAAATTTCGATCGAAACTCCTGAAGCTTCGGCTTCACCAGGCCAGTCAAAGGTTTTGGTGGTGGCGTCGAAATGAACGCGCTTGAGTGCGGCGTCGGCCTTGAGGTCGGCAAAAATGGCGACGTCGGCCTTCAGCTTGAGAACGCCTTCTGAACCTTCAAATGCATCGAGCACCAATGTGGCTTTTTTACCTTTCAGACTGAAGCAAGAATTTCCGTGCCAGATGATTTCCATTTGATTTTTTAAAAAGAGCGACGGCATTGTAACACACTGTTTCCGCTATTCGCCAAATACTTTTGAATGCTATACTCCGCGCGAATTTAAACCTTCCCTATGAGTCGAATTGTCTCCATCCATGCTCGTGAAGTTTTGGACTCTCGCGGCAACCCCACCGTTGAAGCTGAAATTCGAAGTGAATCGGGTTTTGGGCGAGCCATCGTTCCAAGTGGAGCATCGACGGGTGAATTTGAGGCGTGTGAACTTCGAGATGGTGAGGCGCGTTACCGAGGGAAAGGTGTTTTGAAAGCGGTTTCAAACGTGAATCAAGAAATGGCTCCGGCGCTGCTGGGAATGGACGTGCGAGATCAAGAGGCGCTCGATCACAAAATGATTGAAATGGATGGCACGCTGAATAAATCACGACTCGGAGCAAATGCGATTTTGGCGGTTTCGTTGGCGGCGGCGCATGCGGCGGCAAACGAGGCGAATTTGCCTCTGTGGAAATACTTGAATCCGAACGCCCGGCGCCTGCCCATGCCGATGATGAACCTGATCAATGGAGGTGCCCATGCCGACAGCAATGTGGATTTTCAAGAATTCATGGTCATGCCCGTGGCCTGCACTCAATTGCGCGAAGCAGTGCGTGTGGGAGCTGAGATTTTTCACGCTCTCAAAGATCTGCTTAAAAAAGCTGGCTACTCAACTGGAGTGGGCGATGAGGGCGGATTTGCGCCTTCCCTTAAAAGCAATGAAGAGCCTCTTGAATTTTTGCTGAAAGCCATTGAGGCGGCAGGCTATCAACCTGGGAAAGATGTGGTTTTGGCGCTCGACCCCGCTGTTAGCGAGCTGGTTCGAGAGGGCAGTTATCACTTCGATCGCAGTGGGGACTCCGCCAAAAATGCTGATCAAATGATTGGTCACTGGGAAGATTGGGTGAAGCGCTATCCGATTGCTTCGATTGAAGATGGCTTGGGTGAAAAAGATTGGGACGGCTGGAAGAAGCTGACCGAGCGCTTGGGTGGTCGAGTTCAACTGGTGGGTGATGATTTATTCGTGACGAATACCAAATTTTTAGAACAGGCTATTCAAAAAGGAGTGGCGAATTCGATTTTGATCAAAGTGAACCAGATTGGAACTTTGACTGAGACTTTAGCAGCGATTCGCATGGCTCAAGCGGCAGGCTACACGGCCGTGATGTCACACCGCAGTGGCGAAACTGAAGATACCACCATTGCCGATTTGGCTGTGGCCACTGAGTGTGGACAAATCAAAACAGGCTCTCTGTCGCGCACCGATCGTATTGCGAAATACAATCAATTGATGCGCATTGAAGAGATCTTGGGAGGTAACGCGGTTTTGAGAAATCCGTTTGAGCGCTAAAGCCGTTCCACGCCGTAGAAAGCTTTAAAAATTCCTTTTGAATCTAAATAAATGGGTTCTTTTTTATTGCTCTCGATTTCTGGAGTTCGGATGGTGAAGATTTCATCGTCACCCATTTTCACCTGAATTTGCTTCCCATCTTCTTCGCCGTACATTTCCACTAAGAGGGCTTTCACTTCTTCTACTGAGGGGCTCTTGCCACCATCATTTAAAATTTTCACTCGAGTTTCAACGATGGAAAAGGGCCGATCTTCTGTTTCGGCTTGCAGTTCCGCCAGCGCTTCGTCTAACTCTTGAAGCGACCTTTTTTGAGAAATGTGAATGCCCATTCCCAGCACCACAATCACAATAATGACTAAAATAAGGGATTTTTTTGAAATCATAGCAAGCCGTAGGCGTCCTGTTTACCGATGATGGTCATTAAAATTTCTCGATCATCAATTTTAAACTGCCCGGTGGGATCGTAACGCAATTTTCCCTCGAGAAGCCCAAGACGAATTGCGATGGCCTCACATTTTTTTTGACGACATATTGCACTCAGTTCATCTAAATTTTGATGGGCCGTTCTGAAGAACTCCTCCCATTTTTGGTCCAACTGTTTATTTTCAGCCATTTCGAGCTCTTCGTGCAAACGAGCTATTTCATTCTGGTAGGCTTCAGGCCATGCGTTTTTGAGCCAAGGCATTGCGTAGCGCAAGACTCGTTCGCTGTAAGATCGCGCTCCCAATTCGGTATAAACTGCTGTTAAAAGCAAAAATCCGAATCCAATCGCCTGAGTCACAAAAGGGCTTTCGGGCTGACTTTTGGGCAAACCTGAATCAAAAAGCTTCCGCAAATGGATGCGCGCTTCATTGCTTCCTGCGTCAAAGTTTCCTTCGTCGATCAACATCTTGGCAAAGAAAATTCGCATCAGATGCAGAGATTCAGGAAATTTTTCTACAAAAAGTGGAATGAACTGAGCGGTGTTCGGGATTCTGTATTCGTAAGAAATGCCCGCACACCAGGCGAGCAGGTCTTCATCTGAATTCTTGTCATCAAATGCTTTTTCGATGAACTTTTTCACATTCTCAAAATTT
>CAZBZW010000001.1:30500-32028 GCA_964496535.1 uncultured Candidatus Peribacteria bacterium | reverse complement strand
TTCCACACGGAATGGACCACTCGTCCTTCAAACTGGACCGCACGCACTTTGACCTCTACCACCGGAACCAGCGAATCCTTGTATTTCGCTCGAATGCGCATCACGAGTGAATATGACACCGACGTTGTCATCGAAAAAATTGGAATCACCAACTACAACCTCAGCTTCAACCTCAAAACTGAAAGTGGAGCAGAATTGACCGAAAATCTCGATAGCGCTCTCTTCACCACTTCAGACAACTTGGGTGCCGACGCCTTCTTCGCATATCGAATTCGACCTGGAAGCAAGCATCAATTTGCCATGCAAACCGCCAATCAAACAGTTGATTACGACTACGAACTCTCTGTCGATGGCTATGTAACTGAAGCTGGCAGCAAGAGCGCTTCTAAAACCGCCACTTCAGTCGATACCAGTTTTGACTACGCCTACGTGGCCACTGTTCAAAACTCTTCAGGAAATCGCGTCACCGGTGCGAGCGTGACCGCCGGTAGCAGTTACAATGTGGCCTGCGTCGAGCTCGGAAACGGCCGTTACGGCTGCCCCGTGCACACTTCCGACACCAGCAAGAGACTCCGTGTGGTCGAATCCGGCTACAACACTCTCGAATCTACATTCGACAGCTTCCGCAATTCCAATGATGACGCTCAAGTGAGCAAAACCTTCACTTTGACCAGCACAACCACAACTCCAACATACTATGATTATCACGATGACGCCGACCTCAAGGTCAACGATCTCGTGTGGGAAAGCGACCAAGATTTCGTGGTCAAAATTCAAAACGCGGGTGATGAAGACGTGGACGACAATTTCGAATTCGAAGTGACCGTTGAAGAAGATGGAGACGAAACCATCTACACCTACGAAGTTCAAGACGACGGCGATGTTTACTTCATCGAAGAAGAAGATGACAACGGTCATCGCACCACCAAAAACACCAAAGTGGACGAAATTTCAAACGATGAAATCAGCGCCAATTCCACTCAAAGCATCAACCTCGGTGACAGTCTTCTCTCTGATGAAGACCAAGATTACACCGTGACCGTCGAAGTGGATTCCAGCGACGACATCGACGAAGAAGTCGAAAGCAACAACACTCGTGAAGAAGACTTCAACGACGGTGGAAGTGGCAACGGAGACGTAAACGGAATCGACCTCATTGTGAAAGATCTCAAATTGGAAGAAGACAACGACTTGATCGTCGTGCTCGAAAACCAAGGAGACGAAGATGTGCGTTCTGGTACCGAAGTCGTGGTGAAAGTCTACGTCGACGGCAAGCTTGAAGACACCTTCAGCAAAACCAGCTCTTCATCTTCCACCAACTTCACCGACGCCGGTGAAACCGAAAACATCAACTTGGGCGACAACATCGTCGATGAAGATGATGACAACTACACCGTTAAAGTGACTGTCGACACCGAAGATGACGTCGACGAAGAAAACGAAAACAACAACACCCGCAGCGAAGATGAAGATGATCTCGCTAAAAATAACGGAGGCAACGGCGGCGGAAACGGCAACGGCGGCGGGG
>CAZBZW010000001.1:15338-30490 GCA_964496535.1 uncultured Candidatus Peribacteria bacterium | reverse complement strand
GTCACTACCACATTCGTGCCAAGCCTAAGGTTGTCAAGAAGGCAAAGATCGTCGGCTTTGACTGAGTGTGATGGCAATGATGCCGAAGACACCAACTTCAAGGACATTGAAAATCACTTCGCAGAATGTGAAATCGCCTACCTTTACGAAAACGACGTTGTAGAAGGTCGAAGCTATTCTCGCTTTGATCCTTACAGTGGAGTGACTCGTGCTGAATTCCTCAAAATGGCTCTCGAAGCTGCAGGTTACGATGTGGAACCCGACTCCAGCGAATACTTCCGTGATGTGCGTTCTTACGACTGGTTCTATGACTACGTCACATTCGCATCTGCTGAAGGTCTCGTCGAAGGATATGCCGACGACACATTCCACCCCAACAGCCCCATCAACCGTGCTGAAGCCTTGCAAATGATCATGAACATCTTCGATGTTGAAGTTGATAACTACAGCACCGATGACAACCCATTCCGCGACACTCGTGTCAGTGACTGGTTCTATGATCCCGTTGTTCAAGGTTATGAAGACGGAATCGTGGAAGGTGTGAACGACGACTATTACCGTCCTTCATACGCCATATCTCGAGGTGAATCTGCCGCAATGATCTACCGAGCCATCGACATTTACGGCGAAGTGGACGGAGGAAGCAGTAACAATCACTCCTCAAACAAAGACAAGCCCGACCTTCGTGTTGTCGACATTGAAGTGGACGAGGACAACGGTGACTTGCTCATTGAGCTTGAAAATATCGGAGACGAAAGCGTCGACAGCGACGAAAAAGTTTATGTCAAAATTTACGCCGACAACCACCTTGAACACGAATTCTACAAAACCAACACGTCTTCAAAGAGCTTCCTCGACAAAGACGAACGTCAAACCCTCAACTTGGGCGACGTGCTCAGCGACTACGAAAACGACGGTGACGTCGATGTCAAAGTCGTCGTGGACTCTCGTGACGATGTGGATGAAGACAGCGAGTCCAACAACACTCGCACCGAGACCGTCGACTTCGACGATGTGAACTTCTAGGCTTCAAAAGTTTAGACCTAAAGAGGGGCTTCGGTCCCTCTTTTTTTATGTTAAAGTTGAGATCATGAAAAGCTTCAAAATTTTACTTGTCGGCCTCCCTATCGCGCTCCTACTGGGTATGGGCGCCGTGAAAGCACGCGAGTTTTACGTGAATCAAAAACTCTTGAGTCCAACCGCGCCCGTCGAAACAACCTGGACGACTAAAACCAACGCTCCCGAGACCCCAGTTCAGCCCGAAACCCCGGCTGAACTCAATCTTGAACTCGCTTTTTTCACTCAAGCGCCTTACAGCAATTGGGACTACCCTTGGCAAGAAGCCTGCGAGGAAGCCAGCGTGCTCTTGGTGGCAAACAAGCTTCTCACTCTAGATTTAAACACAGAGGCCTACAACACCGAATTGCTCGACATTGTGAATTGGGAGATCAGTCGTTTTGGAGCTTACGAACACACCACCGTGGAGCAAACGACAGAAATTCTCAAAGAGCGCTACGGTCTTGAAAGCAAGATTCACGACAATCCCACGTTTGAAGATATTCAAAAAATTCTGAACGAAGGGCATTTCATCATCGCGCCCTTTGCAGGTAAAAAACTCAACAATCCCAACTTCAAAAATGGCGGGCCCAATTACCATATGTTGGTCATTAAGGGCTATCGCAAAGATCCCGCTCAAATTGTGACTCACGACGTGGGCACTCGCAACGGCGCCAACTATGTTTATAGCTGGGAGACCATTCAGGGCGCACTGCACGATTGGAGTGAACCAGACATTCTCGAAGGCACCCCTCGCATTATTGAAGTATTGAACCCATGATCGCTCACGCCATTCGCTCTAAAATCATTTGGTCCACCTTTGTGCAATACGGTGGAAAATTATTGCAAGCCGCCCTCGGAGTGCTCATCGTCAAAACCATCAGCTCATCACTGGGTGCGGCCGATTACGGAATTTACGGCAAAATCACGGAATATTCATTGTTTTTTGCCACCGTCGCGGGTCTGGGAATCTTCGGAAACACCGTGCGGGCCCTCTCCGACGAACCTGAAAATGGCGAGATTTATTGGAACGCTCTGACTGTGCGCGTGCTCAGCGCCGCCGCAGTCCTCGCCGTGGGCTTGACCTACGCCCAAGTCACTATTCCCGACCCGTTCTTTCGCGCCGGAGTTCTGGTCTTTATGGGGTCACTGTTCATCGACTTCATCAATTCAGTCAACGCCGCCGCATTCCAGGCCAACTACTGGATGGGCCGCTTCACCCTCATTCAAATCAGCGGCCGCATTTTAGAATGGATTTTGGTCAGCCACTTCAGCCAAACCGCACCCGACGGCCTGCACTTTTTTCTAGCCCAAGTCGCCAATGCAACTTGGAGCCTCACGCTTGCCACCATCCTCATCAGCACCAAGCTCAAGCTCAAACTTCAGTTGAATTTCACCCTACTCAAAACCTTATTTTTAGGATCACTCCCTCTTGGAATTATCAACATCGTGAACAATCTCTACTACCGATTTTTGCCCAGCTATTTTTTAAGCCAACTTTTCAGCGACGCTGAATACGGTCGCTACAGCCTTTTGCTCACCATTTGCGGTCAACTGGCTCTGCTTTCAACCCTGCTCATGTTCTCAACCCTACCCATCCTGAAAAGTTCTCTAGATGAAGGTCACGGTCGCCGTGTGCACGAACTGCTCAACAAAACCGGTAAACTTCTGGGCGGTTTGGGCGTTTTAATGGTCGTGAGCGGCTCGATTCTCGGCCCTCACCTGATTGGTCTGATCAGCTCCAGCGACTTCAAGGGGGCAGAGTTGGGTGTGATTTTACCTATCATGCTCAGTATCACCGCCATTTCATGGCTCTATGACTTTGTGCTGATCGGTCTCTTCGCACTGAATCAGGAATCCTGGTTTTTAAAACAAGAACTCATCGCACTCGCCATCGGATTTATAGGCATGAGTTTCGCGGCATCCCCCTTGCTTGTTTTGACTTCAGCCCTGGCCGCTCTGAGCTTCTCGGTCTTCCAGGGATTGCGCCGCATCAAAACCAGCTTCCCAAAGCCCGCCCCTTCTGCTAAAACCTAAGTCACGTCGGGGTGTAGCGCAGTTGGCTAGCGCGCTTGGATGGGGTCCAAGAGGTCGTGGGTTCAAGTCCCGCCACTCCGACCAGATTTTTTCAAAAGCCATGCCTTCCCTCACCTGGTCCGAATTCGAACACGTCGACCTGCGCGTCGGCACCATTCTTGAAGTGGAGGATTTTCCTGAAGCTCGAAAACCAGCTTACAAACTCACCGTCGACTTCGGCCCCGAGATCGGAATCAAGAAAACCAGCGCTCAAATCACCGCTCACTACCGCAAAGAAGACTTGATCGGCAAGCAAGTGGTTGGCGTGGTGAACTTCCCATCCAAACAGATCGGCCCTTTCATTTCAGAATTTTTGTGCACCGGTTTTTACCGAGAAGATGGCTCGGTGATTTTAACCGTTCCCGATCAAAAAGTGCCCAACGGAAGCAAATTGGGATAGCATGCATTCATGAAAATGCTATCAAAGATCGCACTCACCCTCTTCGTCCTAAACTTAGCCTGGGAATTTTTGCATTACCCACTTTATGTCGACCTGTCAAGAATCGCCCACTTCCTGCACTTGATCACGGCTTCCATCACCGACGTATTCATGGTGCTGGGCATTTATGCCGTGGTATCGCTCAAAAACAGAAACCTCAAGTGGATGAACAAGCCCAGCCCATGGGACCTCTGTCTAATCATTTCAGTCGGACTCGCGATCGCTGTTTTAATTGAACTCATCAATCTCAATTTGGGCCGATGGGAATACGCCTCGGCCATGCCCACCCTCTTCGGAATTGGACTCAGCCCTTTGGTTCAACTGGCAAGCACCGGAACCCTGGCGCTTCTACTAAAAAACCCCAGGTTTTCACCCGGGGTTTTGTTCGGCTCTAAATAGAATTAGAAGCGGTCTCCTCGATCACTTCCGCGATCGAAGTTACGAGGTCCACGAGGACGGAATCCTCCAGCTCCGCCGTCACGACGAGGGAATTCCTCACGAGGACGAGCGATGGTCACCGCAATGTTGCGGTTATCCAATTCTTTACCATCCAACATTTGGATAGCGTTTTGAGCTTCTTCTTCAGTGGACATTTCCACGAATCCAAAACCTTTTGAACGACCACTCATTTTATCGATGATAACTTGAGCAGTTTCTACAGTTCCGGCTTGCATGAAAAATTCACGCAAAGAGTCTTCAGTGGTGTCCCAAGAGAGACGACCGATGAAAAGTTTTTTGTTGTTAGTTTCTGACATATCCTTACAGGATTAAGATTAATAGTACGCACTCTCACTCACCTCTCACTCACACGACCTGTAAGGAAACGGTTATAGCTACGAAATGCTAGATGCAGTGTACTGGAAATGAGGTTGAGCGTCAAGGTGAAACGGCAGAGAGGTAGAAAATCGGCTTCCCCAAAGCGAGGTATTTTCGCTCGTATTGAGTGAGCAGGGCTTTTGCCTCTTTCGAACCTTCTTCTTTCCCGTGCAAATCTCGGACCTCCGCTTCAAGTTTCCAACCTTCGTTCTGCAGCGATTCCACGCTGAAGTCAAACAAGGTCGAAGAATCAGTCTTCAAATGTAAAAACCCACCTTTCTTCAAAATTCCAGAGTAAATTTCTAAAAATCGCGGTGAGCTGAGGCGCTTTTTCGCACTGCCCTCCCGCAGTTGCGGATCCGGAAAGGTCAGCCAAATTTCATCCACCTCGCCGGGTGCGAAATACAGAGGCAAATCTTCAATACGACAGCGCAAAAACGACAGGTTTTTCAGCCCCAAATTTCGCGCCGTCCCCGCCCCGTGCCACAAACGCGAACCTTTGATGTCGACTCCCACAAAATTCACCTCCGGCTTCGCGGTGGCCAATCCCACCGAAAAATCGCCACGCCCACAGCCCAATTCTAAAATCACTCGCGAACCCCAAGTACCGCGCAAACCCGCTTCAACTCGGCGATCAGGCTCGAAAACATTTTCCCATGTTTTCATTTCGGCAAAATGTTGCAGTTTTCGACGTGTCATTCCTGAAAAATTTAGCTACTATGGTGCGCAGTTTAACCAAGAAACCATGCAGTTCAAGAGCAAACTTTTTTTCATTCCACTCGTCACCGTCTTGGTTGCAGCTTTGGGCACAGGCCTCACGCAAAGCGGAATGGACTGGTATCAGCAAGAGCTAATTTTGCCCAGCATCACTCCTGCAAAATGGGTGTTTCCTGTGGCGTGGAATCTGATTTTCATCACAGCCACCATGTCCGCATGGCTCATCGCAAAAAATCCAGACCCACGTAAAAAATCCATCTTGATTGCATTCGGACTCAACGCAGTCTTGAACGTGGTTTGGACTTATCTCTTTTTCGTGGAACACGCCCTTCAGGCCAGCCTGATTGAAATTTTAATGTTGGAGGCCACAAACCTATTTATTTTAATCTCTGCATGGAAGCTTTCGAAACCAGCCGCCCTGCTCATGCTCCCCTACCTTGCCTGGGTTGGACTTGCCAGCGTTCTCACCTATCAAGGTTTACTACTCAACAGCTAAATGAACAAAAAAGCACTTTTCAGCCTCTTTCTCGTCGTTTTTCTTGATCTTCTAGGTGTCGGCATCATCATTCCGATTCTCGCGCCCAATGTGCTTGACCCTGTTTCGGGTTTTGTTCCTCACGCTTGGGATGCCACCACCCGAAGCATCGCTCTAGGCCTTCTTCTGGCCTCCTATCCCCTCGCACAATTCATCGGAGCCCCCATTTTGGGCAAACTTTCCGATCACTACGGTCGCAAACCGATCCTCAGAATCTCGCTGGTCGGAACCGCCCTCGGTTATATGCTTTTTGCGCTCGCCATCCAAAATCACATGTTCGGCCTGATGATCGCCGCTCGCATTCTCGATGGAGTCACCGGAGGCAACATCGCCGTCGCCAACTCTGCGATCGCCGACCTCTCACCCACCCCTCAAGATAAAGCTAAAAACTTCGGCATGATCGGCATGGCCTTCGGACTTGGCTTCATCCTCGGCCCTTCTATCGGAGGCATTTTGTCGGATTCTACAGTCGTGAGCTGGTTCAGCCCTGCCTTGCCTTTCTGGTTCGCCGCGGGACTCAGTCTTATCAATCAAATCTTCATCACCTTCTTCTTTAAAGAAACATTAAAAACCCATGCTGAGCTCAATGTGAGCCTCGGAGCCGGATTTAAAAACATCTTCCGGGCCTTTCACGTTCCCCACCTCAGAACCATGTTCCTTGTGACCTTTTTGCACTCGCTTGGATTCACCTTCTTCACCTTTTTCTTTCCCGTCTTACTGGTGCAGCGCTTTGGCCTAGGAGAATCGCAAATCGGTCTTCTCTTCGGCTACGTTGGCTTCTGGATCGCCCTGGCTCAAGGAGTGCTCAATCGCTGGCTGGTGCACCGCATGAAATCTGAAAACATCCTCAAGGGGTCGATTTTCATGTTGGCTCTCTCGTTGCTCGGAGTCGCCCTTGCGCCAAAAATTTGGTTCCTCTTCATTATTCAGCCGCTCGTGGCGATTTTTGAAGGAATCACTTTCCCCAACATCACCACTGTGATTTCGCATCAAAGTTCCGAAAAACAACAGGGCGAAGTTTTGGGAATCGTGCAATCTTTGCGCGCCCTCGCCGAAGGAATCACTCCTTTGATTTCAGGAGTCTTAGTTCTGGCCGGACCGGCAACTCCGACTTTTGTCGCCGCGGGGGTTTTGGGGCTGTGTGGCCTAGTCTACTTCTATCGAGTAAAACCAACCCATGGCGCTGTTGATAGTTTTCAAGAATAAGCTGAAGTGCCGCATCGAGGCTGGCGGACTCAAAAGATTCATCTGAATCACCCACTGAAATACTCAAAAGGCCTCCTCGAGATGGGGCTACGTAGATCGACTCCTCTACAACAGCATTGTTCAATCGATATCTCAATTCAGCGCACACAAGAGCCGGTGTGGTTTCGGCGTTGCGAGTCATTTCTTTCTGTTCAAAATGAGGCTCCAAAGCTCGAATCAATCGCAACAGATTGGCATCCAGCCCAACCTCACGCAAACATGAATAGTGATCCTTCGCAAAACCCAGCAAAACAAGGTATTCGACACGAGCATCTGGATAAAAATCAAACACAGAGGCATCTGGAGACAAGGCTCGACTGAGTCGATTCAGCACTCCCTTCATTTTAGAATGAGGCAGAGAGGCTTTTTCGGGATAAAAAGTCTCAAAAAGCCTCGAAAATTGAGCTGGGAACGCAAAGTGCGGAGCTTTTTTAAGCCTCTCTCTTCGCCCAAAATTAACGTGAGTCACATTTTCCATGGTGAATTACATAACAAAATAATTTTACACCTGTCAACAGCACGCGCTCTGGCGCAGAGTACGTAAAAGTTTTATGATTCGAGCAAGTAACCCCACGCCATGACTCTCACTCTTCTCGCCCTCATGATCGCACCGTTTGGGCTCAAAACCGTGCTCGACCCCAACGGAATGCACCGTCACATTCAAAATGCCAGTCGCGACCCCAGTTTGCCGCTCGCTTTTGCCGCGTTCAATTTTCTGTTGGCCGCCTTTATTCTGTCTGAAACAGGGTTCGATTTTCGCTTCGTAGCCGAATCTCAAGCCATCCTCACCTGGATCGCCCTGCTCATCGCCATCAAAGGCATGCTCATTCTGATTCCCGGTTACCTGCCTAAAATCGCCAGCATCGTGAAAGAATCCATGGTTCCCTACATGGGTACTCTAGCTCTTCTGGTCTGTCTCGGCCTCATTTATCTCGATACCCGCGTGCTTTTATGAACAAAACTCTCATTCGAGCCTTCGCAATTCTAGTCTTAGCAGGTCTGGTGCTTGTCAGTTTGATCCCTCTTGGGCTATTATCCCAGACTCAATAAACCCTTTATGACTCCATCCCTCATTCACGACGACATGTTGATCGGCGACGTGCTCGCGCGCTACCCCGAATCCGCTCAAATCATGCAAGATTTTGGCCTCTCCTGTACCAGTTGCAGTGTGAACTCCTTTGAACCCATCCGCGCCGGCGCACTCTCTCACGGAATGCCCGAAGAAAATGTGGATCAACTGATGGAGGCTCTGAACGAACTGGCCACCGCGCGCCAAAAAAGCCTGAAAGATGGATTTTATGTGACCAGCAAGGCCGCCGAAAAAATTCAAGAATTTGCCGAAACCGAAGGAAAATCAGGTCAAGCTTTGCGCATCACCGCCCACGACAACAACGGCATGGAACCCGCCTACGCCATGGATTTTGAAGAAGAATCTAAAAAAGGAGATAAAACTTTTGAATTTCACGGAGTCAAAGTGCATCTCGACGCGGAATCCGTCAAAAACCTCACCGGCGCCGAAGTCGACTACCTCGACACCAGTTACGGAAGCGGCTTCAAAATCTACAATCCAAAGTTCACCGGTGGCGGTTGCGCCTGTGGCAATGCTGGAGGTTGCGGTTGCGGAAGTGGTGAAAGCGGCGGAGGCTGTGGATGTCACTAAAACCCATGCGCCCCCTTCTCATCGACCACGACGACTCGTTCACCCATATTTTGGCGCATTATTTGGCCGAAGCCTCAGGGGTCACGCCGTTGATTTTTCACCATCGAAAAAACACGCTCGAAGACATCAAGCGGGCTGAGCCCAGTCATTTGATTTTTTCGCCCGGACCCGGAACCGTTGAAAATCCTGAAGACTTTGCACTCGATCGTCTCGCCCTTCAAGAATATGAAGGCCAGATTCCCATCTTAGGGGTCTGTTTGGGGCATCAAGGCATTGCGCACCATTACGGCGCACAAATCGTTCACACATCGCTCGTGATGCACGGCAAGCAAAGCCTCGTTCAACATCAAGGTGAAGGGATTTTCAAAAATTTGCCGAATCCACTCAATGTGATGCGTTATCATTCGTTGGCCATTGAAAAACTACCGACAAACCTGAAAACAACCGCAACGAGCGACGACGGCGTGATCATGGCTTTTGAGCACTTGCAATATCCTATTTTTGGGGTGCAATTTCACCCCGAATCTGTGGGTACTGAAAACGGAATTTTACTCCTGCAAAACTTCTTCAAAATTTGAGTGAGTTCAGACCGCCCGAATGAGCCCGTCAAATGATTTCGTGAAACACACGTTGCCCCTCCGCCTTTTTTTCGATAACTTGGGGTACACAGAACTTCAAACCACAATATCTTGTGTGAAGTTCAAAATCACACACGATATTTAGTAACCCAATCCACCATGTCCTCTGTGGAAACCAAAGATGCTCAATTGAGCGCCAAAATCAACCGCCCTCAAGGCGCTCAAAGCGAGCGAAAAGGGGTTCGTATTCAACGTCTTTTCACCCACGCTCAAGTGCGGGCCGAAGACATGCTGACCTACGAAAAACGAGAATCTAAAATCACCGAGCCCGACGGACGTGTGGTGTTTGAGATGAAAGACATTGAAGTGCCCAACACTTGGTCTCAATTGGCCACTGACATTTTAGCTCAAAAATATTTTAGAAAACGCGGAGTGCCCGAAACCGGTAGTGAAATCAGCGCTCAACAAGTGGTGCATCGCGTGGCTCACACCATTCGCGTGTTCGGAGAAGAAAAAGGCTACTTTGCCAGTCACGAAGATGCGAACAGTTTCGAGCAAGAGCTCAAATACCTCTGCCTCACTCAACGCGGCGCCTTCAACTCTCCTGTTTGGTTCAACTGCGGTCTTTACCACGAATACGGAGTCACCGGTGACGACGGAAACTACGCCTGGGATTTCGAAGCGCACCAGATCAAAGAAGTGAAAAATGCCTACGAACGACCTCAATGCAGTGCCTGCTTTATTCAAAAAGTAGAAGATTCTTTGATGGGGATTTTTGACCTGGCCAAAAACGAAGCAAAACTCTTCAAATATGGTTCGGGAACCGGCTCCAACTTCTCAAACATTCGCTCGAATAAAGAAAAACTTTCCGGAGGTGGAATTTCATCGGGTCTCATGAGCTTCCTCGAAGTGCTCGACCGTGGAGCAGGAGCGATCAAATCAGGAGGAACCACCCGCCGCGCCGCCAAAATGGTGGTGCTCGACGTTGATCACCCTGAAATTTTCGACTTCATCAATTGGAAAGTGGAATCTGAAAAGAAAGCGAAAGCACTCATGAACGCTGGCTATTCATCCGACTGGCGCGGCGAGGCGTACAAGACCGTTTCGGGTCAAAACTCCAACAACTCGGTGCGTGTCAGCGACACCTTCATGCGAGCGGTTGAAAAGGGTGAAAAATTTGCCACCATTTTCCGAAAATCCGGTGAAACTTGCGAAACTTTCGACGCTCGTGACCTCTTCGATCAAATTGCAAAAGCCGCTTGGGAATGCGCTGATCCTGGGCTTCAATTCGACACCACCATCAACGACTGGCACACCTCACCCAAGAGCGGCCGCATCAACGGCTCGAACCCTTGCAGTGAATACATGTTCCTCGACGACACCGCCTGCAATCTCGCCTCACTCAACCTGGTGAAATTCATGCGCGACGATGGAAGTTTTGACATCAAATCCTACCGACACGCCAGCAAAATCTTCTTCATTGCTCAAGAAATTCTTGTTGATCTTTCATCCTACCCCACTGAATCGATCGCTCAAAACAGCCATGATTTCCGTCCTCTCGGGCTCGGTTATGCCAACCTCGGCACCTTGCTCAGTTTCTACGGAGTTCCTTACGACAGCGATGAAGCTCGCGCCATCTCAGCCGCTCTCACCGCCATTTTACACAGCACGGCCTACATTGCCTCCGCTGAAATGGCCGAAGCCATGGGCCCATTCGCCGCTTATGAAAAGAACAAAGTTGAAATGTTGCATGTCATGAACAAGCACAGAGATGCCGCCCACAACATCAACCAAAAACTCTGCCCCGCCGACCTCTATGCCGCGGCCTGCGAAGATGCCGACCGCATGGTGGAACTCGGTGAAAAACACGGATACCGCAACGCTCAAGCCACCGTGCTTGCGCCCACCGGAACCATTGGCTTGCTCATGGATTGCGACACCACTGGTGTAGAACCTGAATTCTCACTCGTAAAATGGAAGAAATTGGCCGGAGGTGGATACTTTAAAATCATCAATCAGTCGATTCCCGTCGCACTCAAACGCCTCGGCTACACCGAAGAGCAAATTGAAAATGTGATTCTTTACGTACTGGGTCATGGAACTCTCGAAAATGCGCCTTATGTAAACCCCACCGAGCTCAAAAAATACGGCCTTTCTGAAAAACAGATCAAAGAAGCGTCCGCCCACGTTGAAAAAGCCAAAACCTTGGACGAATGGACACCCCACATCAACCCTGAAGCCCTCGCTAAAATGGGCCTCAAGAAAGATCAGGTGCAGGAAGCTCAGCTATATATTGAAGGAGCTCAAACCGTTGAAGGTGCTCCCGGCCTCAAAGAAGAACATCTCGCCATTTTCGACTGTGCCAACAAGTGTGGAAACGGCAAACGTTTCATTGCCGCCATGGGCCACGTCAAAATGATGGCAGCCGTACAACCCTTCCTTTCCGGCGCCATTTCAAAAACCGTAAACCTGCCCAACGAATCCACCGTTGAAGACATTAAGAATGCCTATTTCGAATCATGGAAGTTGGGGCTCAAGGCCATCGCCATCTACCGCGACGGAAGCAAGCACTCTCAACCCCTTTCCAACAAGAGCGACTCCAAGGCCGTGGCCGAAGACGCCGTTGAAAACGCTCCAATTCGAGGTAAAAAACTGCACATGCCCACCAAGCGCCGCGGAATCACTATTGAAAGCATCGTGGGAGGTCAAAAAATGTATCTGCGCACCGGCGAATACGATGACGGAAACTTGGGTGAAATCTTTATCGACTCGTTCAAAGAAGGAGCTTCGACCCGCTCTTTGCTCAACTGTTTTGCGGTCGCCGTTTCAATCGGTTTGCAATACGGAGTTCCGCTCGAAAAATACGTGGACGCCTTCACCTACACTCGATTCGAACCCAGCGGCATCACCAATCATCCGAACGTGCGCAACTGCACATCGATTGTCGATTTTATCTTCCGAGTCTTGGGAATGGAATACCTCAACCGCACCGACTTTGTGCATGTGAAGCCTCAGCACACCGAAAGTTCTCTGCGCGAAGTGCAGGGCAAAATCGAACAAGCCATGCAAGTGGAACAAGCGGCCACCGCATTACCCACCGAAGCGACAGTTGAACCGAATCCCGCACCTGTGAACACCGAAGCTCAAGGTTTGAACAAACAGCTCGAAGGCATGATGGGCGATGCTCCCGTCTGCAGTGAATGTGGTCACATCACCGTGCGCAACGCCTCCTGCTACAAATGCTTGAACTGTGGAACCAGCATGGGCTGCAGTTGATGTGCCCCAAAACCTAACTTATGGCAAAAACCCTCCCCCTCCATGGAGGGTTTTTGATGAGGATTGACAAATATTAAATTTAAGTTAAATTACGCACATGGCTAAATCAGATCACCTCAAATTCCCAAAAGGAGCAGATTTCGCAACTTCAAGCTTGAGAAGCTTATTTTCGAAACTTGAAAACGATGGTGAATTCGCCAATTTAATTCAAATTTCAACCGTGGGTGCATCTGAAGAAGATTTGCGCAAGGTGCTCAATAACCCTACTGGGTCTATTTTAGATATGACGCCCGATCAAATACGCGCCGAGCTCGCCTCTTTCGAAGAACACCACCCCGGTGAACTGGTTCCACTCAAAAAGCTGATCCGCGACAAGTTGCGTTACTGGGAGGTATGGTGCAGTAAAGAGCAAGAAGTGCCGACGGCCACTTTTCTAGAAGGAGAGCCTGCCAGAACTGTGATTCACGATTTACGAAGAGAGGTGGGGCGAGGAGTTAAAGATATTTTTAGGGTGGAGGAAGCACGATGGATAACATGGGTAGTCACTCGAAATTTTCAACTTCCAGGGGAAAAGTCCGTTCAGGTTGTCACAAGTCAATTCGCAAGGCTGGAAATGTTGGTTGGGGTTCGCAACTCAGGTTGGATGAACGCCCTTCAAGCACATGAAAGAGTCAGAACTTTCAGGGCACACGATGCCGTGGCCAGCACAGCGGAGAAACCACTCCTCGGCATTCCACTAACAGGAGAAGGGGCGAATTCAGCATTCACAGACCTGAGTCCAGATCAATTGGTACTGGTACATGAACCCCCTCTCGACGGATTGGGATATCCGGGATGGCAAGCGCAAATTGGGCTTTCTCCTCACCTTGTTCAAATGCCCATGAGTCAAGGAAGGGATCTTATTAAAGGCCCAGGAGAACTGTACGAAGGCGCATTCCCCAAATTGGATTCCGGCATGAGAAGAGCTGGCGAAGGATTCAAGGTTAACTGGAGAGAGGTCATGCCTGTTGAACGAAGAAATGTACAAAGAATATTCGGGAATGATAAAACCGCTCTAGCCATAGCCGCACAGGCCTACGTGGGGCTCACAGGAGAAAATGTTCGAGCCAAAAATTTTATTGTAATGTCAGCTCTGGGTGATTAAAGTGGAGAGGACCATTAAATCAGGGAATGAACGCAAAAAGTGAGAAACTATGCCCCTCGATCAACGAAGATCAAAGAAAGGCCTTGATTGGTTTTTTGATCGCCAACCCCATCAAAAACTTAGAAGAACTCAAGGAGCACTTGAAGGAAAATTTAGACTGCACGTATGAAGATGACCAGCTCATCAGCCTTTTGAACATATTGGGCTTCATTTATGCTCGACCTCCAGAGGGAGGTGATTTTATTTGGCTTAAAAAATAGCATGCCGACCGTTGAAGAAATTGCATTCCAAGGGGCCACGCCCAACACACTGATTCAAGCTCCGGCAGGTTATGTGGTGCACGCTTACCAAGCAGGAATTGTCACTTTCAGAAAAGATTATGCGGCTGGAGCCCCTGATTTCATCACGCAGATCAATCTGGCGGCTGCACGACTGATTTCAGTCACAGGCCCCATCGTCAATCCACGACCCGGTTTTGGGGCATTTGGCGGAGCAAGCCCCGAGATGACGCCAGATCTTGTCATCAACTTTTGGGGACAGGCAGTCAATTATCTCGGCCCCAAAGCTTTTGCAGTTGTGAATGGGGGATTTTTTGCAACAGGAGCAAATCCCACCTCTCTTGCCTTCCCGCTCAAGCATCGGAATGCACAACACAGTGACGGCTATGCCAGTACTGTCGAATTTCAAAACCCACTTCAAATCAAATTCTTAAAATTTCAGGACAATCGAGCTGTGATTCAAAGTTTTCCTGATTCCGCACAAATGGGTGCAGATTTACAAACTTCTCCTGTTAAAAACATAATCGGAGGCCTCGACGAAGAAGCAGATAAAGGGATTCTGAATTGGGTGGGCCGCACCTTCATCGGTCTCGCGAAAGAAGACCACGGCTTTTATCACACCTTAATGATTTACTCTTCGGCATTCGCCACTCAGGCATGGGCTACAGGCATTTTGACGAATGATTTCACCTGCAATCCAGATCAAATTCTCATGCTTGATGGCGGAGGTAGCACTCAACTCACCATTTTGGGTCAACAAGAAATTTCCAGCGCCCGTCTGGTTCCTCATGTCTTGGTGGTGAGCTCAATTTAAAGCTCCCAGGCACTCTGCACAAACTGAAGAGCATCGGATCCTTTTGGAATTTCTCCCACAGGGCAACCCTCACCCAAGGTCAGTCCATACTGAGTGACAAGAGAATTGTATTGTCCCATGAGTGTCCACTCCCGCGCCGTTCTCATTTCGTCCCCACTCATGTCGCAAGGCCCTTCGTTGGAAGTGGCCACAGAAGTGATTTCAGCCACACTCTCAACCAATTCATCCCCCGTTGCACAATCATAAGGACTTTCCTCAAGACCATTGAATACAGGCAATCCCAAACCCGAAAGATCGTTCGACAAGGCCAAAGGGTCATAAGGCCCCGCTCCCAAAGAATCATTTGAAGGAGTCCAGTTCGAATTCACATGAGTCAAAAGATTTTCGGCCAACCAAACCTGAACAGCACAATCCCGTACCTCTGGATGAATCATTTGAGTGTAGACAGCATTGCCCTCGAGGCCACTCTCGGTAACATAAGGAAGAGTCACTTTGACGGAAGAAAGATCCTCACTCAC
>CAZBZW010000001.1:11267-15328 GCA_964496535.1 uncultured Candidatus Peribacteria bacterium | reverse complement strand
AGTGCATCCGAACGTCCTACGGTCACCCGGGTATAAAACTTCATGAATGGGATCTGAATCCAGTTTACAACCAGGACCTGTAGAAACTTCACCCGGAGTCACAGGGAGAGAATCGTTATTTCCAATCGTCAAACGAAGGCTGACTCGAGGAGGCAAAAGATCGGCATCGTTCTCATTCTCATTTTTGATAACAAAGGGCTGCTCAGGCATGAGTGCCCCCATCACCGAAGCCCCAATTTCAACGCGTGCCACTTCTGTCGTTGAAGAAGGCGGCTCCACAAGGGCGCTTCCACCAAAATGCTGAGTCCTGGGTTCGGCACAAGCTGCCGCCAAAAGGGTCGCCGCAACTGCAAGTTGTCGTTTCATATCATCTTTTTTAAAGGGCCGCAGTGTAGCAAGAAGTTTAAGGATTGACCAAAACAAAATTCTCGCCTAGAATCCACCCACTTTCAGAAATTATGAACAAAAACAGTCACGGTCACGGCATCAAAGTGGTGCGAGCCAATCAGCCCAGTTCTAAATTGAGGAACCGAAGCAACAAAGCAAAGGCACGTCCTCAAGCACTTGCACGTGTGAGCGCTCTCCGAGCGGCTCTCGCAAAAGGAAACTAGGCTCCTTCCATCCATGCCACTTTTTCAGAAACTCAAGCGCCTCTTTTCAAAAAGGCGAGAAACCCTCACGCCTTCGTTTCGAGCATACGTGACAAATCAACGCTTCGGCCGAGATCGCCGGGCTGGCAAAACACTTTCAGCCTACCAAGCCCCCACCACCCGCACCGAACGTCGCGAACAGCGCTGGAAAGGCCGTATCAAAAATATAGGGCTCGTTCTTTTGGGAGTTTTAAGCGTGGGTGGAATCATTGGCATCCTTTTTTTCAGTCCGCTCTTGCAGGTTCAAAAGATTGAAGTGATCGGTGAATCAGCAACACTGAACGAACAAAACGTCGTACAAACCGGGCTTGAAGCGTATCTACAAAAAAACATGCTCCTGGTGCCCAGCCACGGACTCGAACAGCAACTGCTGAAAGATTTTCCTTATCTAAAAACGATCGAGATCGATAAAGTGCCGTTTCACAGCCTCAAAGCTAAAGTGACAGCTTATCCGCATGCCGCCAACATCGAAGTCGTGCAAGAAGGTAAAGATTCGCAATACTTCGTGGTGAATTCGGGCGGCATGGTCGCCATCGAAAGCAACACCGAAGAAGGCCTACCATGGATTCAACTGGACGCCACTGGCCTTGAAATTCCTGAAAAAATTGGCGTGCATGAAACTCTCATTCCAGAGGAACTCTTGAGCTCTTTTCTCAACACAAAAAATGAGTTTGAAGCCAAATTCAACCTCGAAGTGACTGAGATGAACTATCTCAAACGGGCTCGCGAACTGCACCTGAAAACAGAGCGAGATTTTTGGGTTTGGCTCGACATTCAAAAACCCATGGACATGCAACTGCTCAAGCTCAAACGCTCAATGAGCGACCTCAACATCTATGAGGCTCCGTTGATTTACATCGACCTGCGAATTTCTGGACAAAATGGTGAAAAAGTCATATATAAGACTTCTGATTAATCCAAAAACAAATGAACACCACCGAAGATAATTTCACCAAAGCCCTTCGCATGCTCGAAGCTGCAGAGGCCTCTTTAAAATCGGCCTTCACTCTACTCAAAGAGATGAATCCCGGAGCGCTCGAAACCGTCGCACAAAATCCAAGCGGCGAACCCAGCAAAAGCTATGAAGAAGACAATAAACAGGTTGTAGAAGGTTATTTTGACGGTCAAAACATGATCGGTCCGGCTGACAAAATCTTCCCTGTACCGGCCAATTACGCCAGCAAATCAAAATTAGTAGAAGGCGATCGTCTCAAATTGACGATCATGCCCAACGGAGCTTTCATCTACAAACAAATTTCGCCGATCGAACGCGAACATGTGAAAGGCACCCTATTGAACGAAGATGGGCAATACAAAGTGATCGCAAACAACAAAAGTTACCGTGTGCTTTTAGCCTCAATCACTTATTATAAAGGCCAGGTGGGCGACGAAGTCACCGTGCTTCTACCCAAAGATCGAGAATCGACTTGGGCCACCATCGAAGCCGTACTCGAAAGCGGTGCAACTCCCGCCGAAACCACTGAAAAATTCTAAGTATGGATGAACCTCTCGTTCCCGTCTCTCTCGCGCTCAACCAAGTTCAATCCTGGTTGAATGCAGGCGAAACCGATAAAGCCATTCAAGGTTGCCAAGAAGTTCTAAACATGGAGCCCGGCAACATGCGGGCTTTGAGCCTCTTGCGTTTGGCCTACGAACAGGCGGCTCCTGCTTCACAGGCAGTTCGGACTGCAGAGGACCCCATTGTCACATCAACAACCCCAAATCTCACCAGCGGAGCTTCTCTTGAAGAGGATTTCGGGGATCTTTTTGAAAAACCTGAATTTGAAAAGCCTCGATGGAATAGCCAATTGGCCTGGGCCATCCTGATTCCGGCTGTGCTCACCATCGTGGTCGGAGGCATCATCAGCATGAAAGCCTCTCAAAATGCCGCAGTCGATGTTCAAAATCCGCCGACCCTTGAAACTCACGATCACCTGCAAGAAAACGAACAACGCATGGATGATCTGAAAAAAATCAACGATGCCCTCACCGCATTTCACAGTGAAAATGGGGCTTATCCAGCTCAATCTCAACTGTTGACACTTCTATCGACCGACACCACTCTCAAGGATTTGAAAGACCCTCGTCAGGGTTCTAAAGAAAAATCCGGCGGAGTTTATGCCTATTTGTATCGAGTCTATCAAACTGCCGAAGGGCCCAACACGGCCTATGCCCTCACCGCTCTCTTCGAGAATAGCCAAGGTTTTGGAACACAGTGGGGTTACGGAAACGGTCTCGACAACTCAGAAGATGCACGAGATTTAAAGTTTGCCAGCGTGATCGGACCTGAACTTGAAGAAGAAGCTCAAATGCCTCCTGCAAGTGAACCTCGACCCGACGGACCCAAGGTCAAACCCAAATCAGAATGAGCTTTTGGAAAGATCTGGCCGCACAAGGACCCATCGTGGCCCTGGCTCCCATGGCCGGCTATACCGACAGCGCATATCGCCAACTCATCAAAGGCATTGAGCCTCGGGTGATTTGTTTCACCGAATTCACCAGCGCCGACGGCATTGTTTACGACAGTGAGGCCACCTTGAGTCAGCTGGACTTCAATCCGGACGAAGAACGCCCTTTGGTCGCACAAATTTTTGGGAAAGTCCCCAAGAATTTCGCCACGGCCGCCCAAAAAATTGAATCGATGGGCATCGACGCGATCGACATCAACATGGGATGTCCTGCTAAAAAAGTGGTGTCCTCCGACCATGGAAGTGCACTCTTGAAAAATCCTTGTAAGGCACTCGAAATTGTTGAAGCCACAGTGAAGGCCACGAAGCTTCCGGTCTCGGTCAAAATGCGTATCGGAGTTTCAGAATTGAATCTGCCCTGGTTGATTCAATTTGCAAAAGATCTCGAGAGTACAGGCATTCAACTGTTGACGATTCACGGTCGCACGGCCAAACAAATGTATTTGGGCAAGGCCGACTGGCAACCCATGTATGAAATTAAAAAAGCTATCGGAATCCCAGTCATTGGAAACGGAGACATTCGAACTGCAAACGATGCTCTCGAAAAAATCGGCAATCTCGATGGAGTGATGGTCGGTCGCGGTACCATGGGCAACCCTTGGGTGATGCGCGAAATCATGGCCGCCTTCAAAGGTGAAACTTACACGCCACCCGAAACCTTAACTGAAAAACTTCCAACCATTTTACGTCACGCTGAACTGAACGTTCAAAGCAAAGGCGAACGTCGCGGCATGCTTGAAATGCGCAAACATTTTGCAAGCCTCATTAAAGGCTTTGAAGGTGCAAGCATTTATCGAGCTCAAGTGGTGCGTATTGAAACCCTTGAAGAGGCCCGTCGTATCTTGAAAGAAGTGGAAAATGCCGTGTTGTCAGAGCTCCAACAACAGGTTTTGTAGGTCAAAAAAAACTTTGGCGATTGAGCCCGTAGGAAAGGTTTTTAGAA
>CAZBZW010000001.1:0-11257 GCA_964496535.1 uncultured Candidatus Peribacteria bacterium | reverse complement strand
GGGGTCATGTGGACTCTAAAACTCTGTAGAACTAGCGAATATCATCCATTCATTTTGGAGCATTGGCTGTCGAGCCTACAAAAGAAACGTCAAAAGTTCAGTTTTCGCTGGCGTCGAAATGGTGATGAATTTCAACTCGAAACGTCTCATGACTTTTCAAGTATCTTTGAAGGCAGTTCTGCTGAAAAAAGCCGGCTCAAAAATCCACCTCCACCCCGATGTTACGCACGTACACTCACCGGCCACCTCTTGCCGCTCAAACGTTATCGGCAGATGGAAGATCGTTTCAATAAAATTCGCATCTTCCCGACCGAAACGGCTCTACGAGAATTGGGCGCTCACCCCAACGCCTATTTTGAGATTCAGTTCGAAGCACTCCCCGACTTGTGGCGTCACCGAGCCCTGCATTGGGCCAAGCGAGCCTGGTTCAGGCCCGACGGAATTTTAGACCAGTGGGAAAGTCAGCACTGGTTTCAAGCCAGTCTGCGCCCCTGGATCGGAGCTTTTTTACGACTCATTCGGCCTTATCGTAACGTAAAGCCCACGGCTGAAAAAACAGAAACTTTGCACGAACGCGAAGATCCTCATCAGGCCGTGCTCGACAAACTCTCCCGCCCGCTATTTCGGGTTAAAATCTTCTCGAATCAAAACATTCAAAGTTTTCTGGGTATTTTCAACTGGCCTTATCTCGGGCAAATGGGTGTGACATCGAAACCCAGTGAATTGATTCTGAGCGCCGAAGAATTGGCTGGAATTTTGGCGACCCCTCGCCTCAACAATCACGAATTTAAAATTCTTTCAGAGCCATGCCGTTACATGCAAGCTCCACCTTCAACACTGCAACTCAGCGAAGACGACGTGAAGCGGCATCGTTATCTCATCGGCAAAACCGGAACCGGAAAATCGACCCTGCTTGAACAGTTTTTCCTCGAAGATCTCAAACGAGGTGGCACCGCCATTTTGCTCGATCCTCACGGGGATCTCGCCGAAAACATATTTCAATATCTGCCTGAAAGCGAACTGCATCGCCTGCTCATCATCGACCCCAAAAATCCAGATCAAGTGCCCGCCTACAATCCACTCGAATGCGCAAATTTAAACCACGCCACTCGACAAAGTTCCATGTTGCTCGAAGTTTTTCAAATTCTAGCGCAAGGCAGTTGGGGCCCACGACTCGAGTATATTTTGCGAAATGCTCTGCTCACCCTCACGCTCAGCCCCAATCGCACCTTACTTGATCTCCCCAATCTTCTGCAAAATCGCGACCAAAGTGAATCATGGTTGGGCGCCGTCGAAGACCCCGAATTGCATCGGTTTTGGAAGCAAGAATTTTGGGCCATGCCCGAGAAAAATCGCCAAGAAGCCATTCATCCCATTTTGAACAAAGTTGGCCCTCTGCTCACCCACCCCACATTGCGCAACATGCTCTCTCAACCCAAGAGCAAACTGAACTGGAATCAAATCATCGAATCTAAAAAAATCCTGCTCGTGCCTCTTTCAAAAGGAATTTTGGGCGATGATCTCAGTCGCATGATGGGCCTCATGTTTTTAGCCGGAATTCAATCTGCCTTGCTCAACCAGGCAGAAAAAGACAACTCTCAGCGAACACTCACCCACCTCACGCTCGACGAGTGCCATCATTTTGCCACACCCACTCTCATGAGCATGCTCTCCGAATCGCGCAAATACGGGCTCGCGCTCACGCTCGCTCATCAGTATCTAGGGCAAATGCCTGAAGAACAGCAAAAGGCGATTTTAGGAAACGTGGGCGCTCTCGCCATATTCCAAACCTGTCCTGAAGACGCAACCGCACTGGCTCCTTTTTTGGAGCTTCAAGAGGCCGACCTTATGAATCTTCCACCGTTACAATTTTACTGGAAGCACGGCTCCACCGTTCGTCTAAACCTGGAACGCGCCTCATTCCCACCCAAAAAAGACCCCAATTTGTGGCTGAATGCGCAAAGCTCGCTCAGTCGAAGCCGAGCGCATGTTGAAGCCAAAGTCAGAGAAAGGTATAATAAAAGAAGCAACTCTCCGCCATGAAACGCATTCTCAGCATTTTTTTCATCGCTTTCAGTGTTTTTAGCCTGTCAGTTCCAGCATGGGCCGACGACGCGGCCACCACACCCGCCCCGGCACCCATTCCCGTCGGAATCACCGATCAGGAACGCAGCCAAAAAAGCTCTCTCGACGGTTTTGATGTGAAAAGCATTTTCAGTGTGACCCCAAATAAAGAAGGTGAACCTTCTGAAACGATCACCGCAGACTTCATTAAAGAGGCCGAAACGAGCGGTTCAGTGATCGAGGCAGTCATCTTGAGGGTGATCAACATTCTCATGCTTTTTGTGGGGACTGTTGCAATGATTTTACTAATGGCCGGAGGTCTCACATGGGTAACGGCCGATGGAGAAGAGGGCAAGGTCGATCGAGGAAAGGCTATCATCACCCAAACCTTACTGGGGCTTGTTTTCACGCTGCTTTCCTATGTCATCGTCACATTCGTGGTATCTTTCTTCTATCAATGAAAAAACTGAGCTTCGGCATTCTATTTTTAAATCTTTTTCTCTCTTCAATGCTGTGGAGTCTTCCCGCATGGGCGGCAGAAACCACCTATAAAATCTGCCCAGCCGAGATTTACGGAACCCCACCAACCACACAACACATCGAAGGGACCAAGCCCAGCGCCACCGAGCAAGAAGGCATCGCCAAAGATCAAGCCAGCGCCGCAGGGAACGGAACGGCAGGCGTCAGCACCACCACCAATTTCTGCGGAACCCCAGAAGGCAATTTTCTATGGAAGACCGACTGCACCACTGAAAAAAAAGTGATCACCGAAGTTCAAGAAGTGATCGGCAGTGAAATCACGCAAGAAAATGCTGTGGATGGAGCGTTCATCATCAATGTCTATCGAGGTGCTTGCTGTCTAGTCGATCAACCCGATGCGGCAGGAGTCAGAACCTGCATCAACAGCTACACCTTTTACACCACAGACACGCCCGCTGGCTTCGATACATGTAAAACCAATAGCAATATGCCGTGTGAACGCAGGCAATGGGTCATTGGCGGTTCAGGGGCAGGAATTCTGAAGGTCTACGCCAAACAAATTTACACTTTCGCCGCCCTCATGGTGGGCTCGGTCACCGTCACCAACATGGTTTACTCGGGCGTCATGATCACCATCACCGGTTCAAGCGGAGACATCAGTGCCTACCGAGATCGAATCACCCAAGGAATTCTGGCTTTGGTTCTTCTGTTCGCCTCAGGAGTCATTCTTTACACTGTGAACCCCAACTTTTTCGGATGATTCAAAAAATTATTTATTACGCGCTCACCATCCAAAAGCCCGACTATTTGCCAGGGCCCGATTCTAGTTTGACAGGAGACGCTCTTCGAAATTCCGTGCTCAACACCACCGTTCCATCCGTCTTGAATTGGGCTTTTGGAATTTTGGGGCTGGCCACCTTTGCGGGCATTTTAATTTCAGCCATCAACTTACTGACATCTTACGGAAATGAAGAAAAGGTGAACCGCGCCAAAACTGGGTTTCAATATGGAGTGATTGGCTTCGTGCTCGTTCTACTGTCCTATGCAATCGTATCGATCATCGTCTCGTTCGCCTTACCTCAAACCTCATGATTGCGAAAAAATTCTCTCTATTTTTGATCGGACTCACCTTGCTGACCTGGGCCGCACCTATTTGGGCTGTGACTGATGCATCCGAAATCCTACTTCCCTCTCAAAGTTCGATCTTTTCCAACAACGACCAGCGCGTGAATTTGCCTTCCGGAGACGCGCTCACAGAAGTGATTCCGGCCATTGTCAGCAATTTCTTTTATTTTATTGGATTTCTCATCTTCATTGCGTTGATTTACGCAGGCGCTCTGCTCGTGATCGGTCGTGGAAACGAAGAAAACACCGACAAGGCAAAACAAATCTTGACTTCAGGAGCTCTCGCATTGGCTTTGGTCGTAATGGGCTACGCGGTGATTTTCGGCATCAGTTCACTCAATTTCGAAAACGATCCTCAGTCACAAGTGGATGAGGTTTTCCCAGATTCTAATCTCAATCAATGAAGTACCTTCTCAGTTTTCTCTTCATCTTTGGAATCTTTTGGCACGGCCTGGATGCATTCGCAGTGATTCAACTCGACCCCATCTTTAAAGCAGACAATTTGCCGGGAACCGCTGAAGTGCAAACTGCCCTCGATCCGAATAATCCTGAGAGTGCCGCCACTCAAACCGTAATTGTATTCGTGGGCAAACTTTTGAGTCGTGCCCTCGTATTCGCCGGAACACTCACCATCGTATTTTTAGTGATTGCAGGATCAGATTACATTTTAGCCTTCGGTAAAGACGAACGCATTGAGCGCGGAAAACGTGCCATGTTCTGGGCCATCATGGGGCTCGTCGTCATCATGGCTTCTTACGCAGTCGTACAGGCCGTTCTGCAAGTGGTCTACAGGATTGACTTTTAACGGACTTGAAGGTAGATTCACTCCAACCCTTAGCTCAAAATATGAATCGATCTTTCTTGGCACTAGCCCTTATTCTCACGAGCCTCACTGCCTGCACTCAACAAGAACGCGTCGAAAAAGCCGCTGCAGGTCTTTCTGAGTACAGCTGTCTCAGTCTTGAAGGGGCAACCCCCAATGTGGACCCCAGCGTTCGAAGCACCATTGAGAACTATCTCGACAGCATTCAGGACACTCAAGAAAAAAACCGCCTCAACATTCGTTTGCGTGAAAAATTGACCGCTCGATGCGGAAAACTGCTTGATGAAAAGGGTGTGAATGTCACCATGCTCACCGAACAGTTGATCACTCGTTAAGACTAGAGATCAAAAGCATCTTAGCTTTTCACTGTTCTTTTGGAGAGTCTGTGGAATCTAGAGATGGAAATAGTGGCTCGCCCATCACCAAAGGACGATCGCCCACTTGATCAAGAATTTTTTGCGAAGCTTCAGGAACAATGGGGTGCAAAAAGAGACCGACGTGACGACAAATCGCCACCAGTTCACTCAAAACTTCAGGAATACGTTCAGGGTCGCTCTTGGCCAACTGCCAAGGCTTTTCTTGTTCAATACGCAAATTACCAAATCGAGCGAGCTCTAAAATCGCATCACAAGCTTCACGCACATCAAAGTTATTAAATCCATGATGATATGCGGCACGGCACAGCTCAATCGCCTCATGTTTTCCTTCAAAAACGGGCACATCGCCGTCCAAATACTTCAATCCCATGGCCACCACACGGCGAATCAAGTTCCCAATCGTATTTTGCAAATCATCGTGATAAACAGCCTTGAAGCGTGCCATCGAGAAATCACCATCTTCATCAGTGGGAATTTCGCGCAACAAATAATAACGAATGCTTTCCATCGGAAATTGCTCTAAGAGCGCCATGGGATCCACGACATTTCCCAAACTCTTGCTCATTTTTTGCCCTTCGCTGGTCACAAATCCGTGCACGTAAACCGCTTTCGGAATCGGCAAGCCCGCGGCCATCAGCATTGCGGGCCAAATGCCACAGTGAAACCGGATGATGTCCTTGCCCACCAAATGCACATCGGCAGGCCAATAATGTTCCACCAACGCATCATCTTCGGCAAAACCCAGGGCGGTCAGATAATTTGAAAGTGCATCGCACCATACGTACATCACCTGATCTTCGTGGCCCGGAACCTCAATTCCCCACTCCAAACTGCTTTTTGGGCGCGAAAAACTCACATCTTTGAGACCTTCTTTCAAGAATGACAAAAATTCATTGCGTCGCGATTCGGGGCGAATTTCAAACTCGCCCGATTCAATCTTTTCACGCAAAACATCGGTGTAATTCGAAAGTTTGAAGAAAATATTTTTCTCTTTCAAAAGCTCAGGGGCCTTATGATGAATCGCACACTTGCCATCCACTAGATCTTTTTCAGGTAAAAAAACTTCGCAACCGGTGCAATAAAGGCCTTCGTATTCCTTTTCGTAGAAGACGCCGGCGGCTTCCATCATCTTCCATAATTTCTGAGCTCCTTTCCTATGGATTTCACTGGTGGTACGCACAAAATCGTCGTTTGCCGCATTGAATTTCTGATGAAAATCCACAAAAAGTGCGGCATTTTTATCAGCCAGCTCTTGAGGAGTCACCCCTTGAGCGGCGGCAGTCTGAGCAATTTTTGAACCATGTTCGTCGGTTCCCACCAAAAAACGGGTGTCATCGCCAATCATGCGGTGATAACGCGTGAGCGCATCGCCAATCAACATTTCAAGAGCGTGCCCCATGTGTGGCCCCGCATTCACATAGGCAATCGCATTGGTGAGATAGAATTTGGACATGCGGTCATTCTACTCGTCCTCCCCCGTGTGATACAAACTGAAGTCGAAGACTGGCAAATTTTCGTTGAGCCGAATCTGGCTTTTGACTGTTTTTTCGATACTTGCATCCGCATTGAATCCATTCCCGATCACGTCAGTCACCTCACAAACCGGTCGTGCCACGTTGGACAAAAGTCGCACATACAAAAATGAGTTGGGGTCATTGTAGAAATTCTGCAGTTTTAAATAATTATGATCATGCCCAGCCAAAAACTCTGAGATCGGAAATTGATTGTGGGTCACAAACGCCACCGACGAACGATATTGACCGGTCGAATAACCTTCCGGGGCGGAGGCGGCCGCCAAAGGCCCAAAAAATGAGGCTTCAACCTTGCCCGGTTCAAGCGGAATGAACTCCGAAATGGCTTCTGTTTGGCCTTCAAGCAAACCGGTCACCGTCCAGCGTAAAATTTCACGAAGACTCGAGTTCAGTTCGTGTCGAGGGTTTCCGTCCGCATCACCGATATAAAATTCGACACCAAATTGATGGATGGGGTCCAGCCCCGCATCAGTCTCAGCAAACAATGGAATGTGCACCGATTCTTCATAAGCCAAGGCGCGAAAACCGCCCTCACACGGCCACAAATAATGTCCCGCTTCGTCCTGCAAATCACCGCGAGCTTTCAGCGTCAACGAAGCTGGAATCTCGCCCACCAATTGATCGCTCAAAACCGTTTCGTAACCGGGTAAATGTTGATGACGAATCCACAATCCCCATTCCACCATGCCCTCCGCAGCATTCAATGATTGAGCCCCTTGTACGACCTGCCGCGTCACCGAAATATCCGAAATAATCACCTCATTCACAGTCAACGAAACTCCGAGCAGAAGGCTCATGATAAAAATCGAAATCAAAATGGCATTGGCCTCACGGTTTTGGAATTGCATAGCGTGGGGTTAAGGCCGTTTTCAAATGAATATGAACTTCGGGCCGACTTCGGGCAGGGCGCCCCAAATCCAAATTGACTGAAATCAAAGCTGGAAAACCCGATGTGCGGCCATCTGAAAGGAAAAGTACTGAAAAGTCATGCACCTTCACGGGGGTTGAGAAAACACTCTCGGCCTCCCCGGTAGCGCCTTGCCAACTCAACGTTTCATCAAGGGAATTCCAAGTATAATTGCCCTCCTCAAAACGCAAAGTAGAACCTTCAATAGTCACGGGTTCCGTTTTCAAACGATTGATCAAATCTTGCATGAAAATTTGCGCCTGTGAGTTCAAAGAGCGAGCATCAGCCAAATCTAAAAACACCGTGTGAACTCGCATGTAAGAAAATAAAACCATGGTGATAAAAATCGAAAAAACCGTGAGAGAAATGACCATCTCAACCAAAGTGAATGCGGAATGGGAGTTCAAATGCTTCATCGCCAACCAGAGATTAAAGTACTGAGCGTCACACCTCGAACCGTGGAACTGACTTGCAAAACCATGGGGTCTTCGGCAAAAGGAACGATGCGAATTTCAGGACTCAAGTCGCCACTCGGACTCAATGCGAGACGAAAACAAGGCGGGCAATTTTGAGTATCTTCTTCAAGATAAAATAAAAGTTCACCAGAATCAGCATTCAACGATGCGCCCCCCACATTGGCGGTGGTGGTACCGCGCCAATCAAAATTATGGAGCACATTCGAGTCTCGAAAAAAGCGCACCAATTCCAAGCCTTCTTGAGCCAACCACAAAGATTCTGTGCGCTCGCGCTGTCGGGCTACGGCCTTCATGCTCACAAACGAAAGTGAAAATATAGCCACGATGGCCAGAGTGACTACGGTCATGGCGACCACAGTTTCAAAAAGGGTGAAGGCAGGTCGGTGTTGAAGGATCATAAGCTGAGGTCTTGATGAAGTTCCGTATCAGGATAGACGATCGAAAAATCCACAGTTCCGCTCAAATCTTGTCCACTTGAATCGAGAACGCGACGTGTGGCCAAAGGGGGCGTGAACAGCAAGTAAACGGTATCAATCGGTAGACCGCCCACCTGCAAAGTGGACAAAGTCAAAGGACTGACCATCAATGAATTTGCAGTCAATACGGTTGAAAGATCACAAGTTTCAGTTGGAGTGTCCCAATGAAATTCAACCTGCAAAAGCGCATCAGGACTCAACTGAAGGCCCGTGCACAAGGGCTGACCTTCAAACGCCGCACCCGACTGCACCGAAAGACGAGACTGCTGAATGGTCGCTTCTAGACGCATTCTCAGCGCATTCAGTTTCCCGCGACGTGACAAAGATCCAAAATCAATCGTCACGGCAGCCGTCAAAACAGCCATCAACGTGATGGATAAAAGCATTTCAACAATCGTGAAGGCGGGTCGTTCTTTCATAAAGTCACCAGGCTGGAGAGTGAGAAGATGGGGCCCAAAACCGCCAATGCAAACAATCCCACCAAAACACCTGTCACCAACATCACCAAAGGTTCAAGCAAGGTGGTCATGCGAGTGAGTCCATACTCAATTTCTTCTTCATAATGCTTGGCCAATTTTTGAGAAATAAGTGTGAGTTGGCCTGAACTTTCGCCCACACCAATCATGGCGGTTAAACTTTCGGAGTACAAAAAAGGCGCTTCTTTCATTTTACTTTCAAGCGTCTCACCGCGTTCAACCGCCGATTTCAACTCCATCAAAAATCGTTGATAATGAATATTCGGAACGGCCTCAGATGCAATCGAAATTGCCTCGTGAATCGGCACACCCCCATCTAAAAGTAAGCTCATGATTTCAATGCTTTCGGCTACGTTTCGTTTGCGAACCAGATCACCCGTCATGAAAAATCGTAACAAAAATAAATGCCAAGCCGCACGTCCATTCTCAGTTTGCAAATAAAACCAGACTCCAGCCATCGCTAAAATAAAACCAAACAAAAGCAGCCAAAACCACTGGCTGAAAAATGCACTCATGGCCAAAACAGCGCGGGTCAGCCACGGTAAATCGATTTTGGCTTCGGTGAAAAAAACTGAAATTTTAGGAATCACCCAGGTCACCATCAAAACCAATGATGCCAAGAGCGCCAACAAAACAATCACGGGGTAAGTCAGCGCACTTTGAATTTTCATCGACAAGCTTTCAAGACGCGAACTTTGATCTGAAAGCCGAAACAGCAATTTAGGCAGCTGACCAATGGCTTCTCCACTGCGAATCACTCCTCGCTCGGACTCTTTAAAAACTGTGGTGAATTTGAGCATCGACTGACTCATCTTTTGCCCTCGCTCCACATCATAGGCAATCGTATTTAAAATCCGCTGAAAACGTTCATTCTGAGTTTTTTTAGAAAGAATTTGCAAAGATCGCACAATCGGAATTCCCGCATCGAGCATGGTTGCCAACAAATGGAAAAAATACGATTTTTCTTGAACTGGAACGCGCGAACGATCCACCCAAAAGTCATGCAAACGCACGGTCCAAGGCTGATTCACAGAATCATAAACACCATAAACCACATAAGAACCGGGTTCAGAATTTTGCTTTAAAATTTCCTCCATTGATCGAGCTCTGTAAGAATTATTGATAGTAAGCCTCCAACGAGAGATTGAAAATCACTTCGTTGGCCGAACAATCTTGAACGCTGAATGATTCTAAATCGAGCAAACGATCAGCCTCTTCAACACGACGAATGAAGGTGATCAGATCATCTTCATTACCCTGTAAGCTTGCTGAAATTTGCAAAACACCCGTGCCCGTTTCGCCCGTGCTCGGATTGAAGCTCACCGTCGAAAGCGAAAACTTTAAGTTTTGTGCCAATGAAAATAATTCCGAAATCAAAGAATCTTGTGAGTATCCCACCGGAACCGCCTTCAACAAATCATCTTGAATGGACTGACTTTGCGACAAATCTGCCGAAAGCGTCTGCAGTGTGGCGTACGAAGTTTCAGCCGCCTGTCGTTCTGAAATCACCTGGTCACGCTGAATTTTGAGCGCTTGAATGCGAGCATGGGTGGGCAAAATCCACAAATAAAATGCCAATAAAATGCCCAAGGCCAACAAGACAGAAATGAGACTAGTTCGGGTTTGATTCATGAGGCTGAGTGGAAAGATTGATGCTGAAACTGACGACACATTGACCCGCATCATCCCTACCAACCGAAATGGAAGGGACGAACACGCGGTCGAACGAAGGAGACTTATCTAAAGCGGCCCAAAAAGCCCCCACGGTGAGCGCGGTATCGGCTGTTCCAGCCAAACGCACTTGGCCATCTTCACCGGCCGTGTACGAAAAAATTGACACGCTTAAAGGTGTGAGTTGTTTCAGTTCTTTAACAAGCGCGGACCACGGCACTCGATTCGCCTCCACTTCTTTTTTAAGATTTTGAGCCGCCAAGAGAGCGGCCACATCATCACCCGATAAACTTTCCATCTGAGCTTGGGCCAACAGAGTCGCCTCATGATTTACACTCACACTTCTTTTCAAGAAAAATTCGCGAGCACTGTAAAAACTGCCCGTCAAAACCGTCATCACAAACAGAAATAAGATGAGAGGTTGAAAGAAACGGCCTTCAGATGAGGCAAAGGTCTTGTCCATGGGGCGTGAATTCGCTAGCGTTCAGATATGAAGTTTACCGTCCACAACGAAGCTTTTCAATGCGGAAACTGCGGAACTCAGGTCGCTCCACATCCGACCAGTTGCCGAAATCACTGCACTCAATGTCTGTTTTCAATGCATCTAGACGCCAATTCTCCGGGCGATCGCCTGAGCAATTGTCATGGGCTGATGGAGCCTTTTACGATCGAAATTTCGGGCAAAAAGGGCTGGCAAATTGGGCATCGTTGCGTTCTTTGCGGGCATCAAATTCGCAATATCACAGCCGAAGATGACAATATCGAAAAAATCATCGAGCTCACTTCTCAACCCCAAAAGCGCGTGCGCTGGAAAAAAACCCGACGCTAAAATGATCATGGACCCTTCAAA